>JAFGPJ010000145.1 GCA_016936275.1 Sedimentisphaerales bacterium | reverse complement strand
TGAACGGTCCGATCCGTTCGGCAACACTTTTTTCAGTGAAATTGACGTAGTCGATCCAACATCCGAAGCGGCGCCCGCCGTGCCGGCTAATCAGCCGACCGGCGAAGTGCAAAAAGAAATCATCGAAACGGACGGGGGAACGTACCAGATTACTATCGAAACGACCGAAACACCCGATCTGACGGACTGGGCGCACAAGGAATTAGCACCCGTTGTACAGAAATGGTATCCGAAACTCGTCGAGATGCTGCCAAGTGAAGGGTACCAGGCCCCCAAAAAGGTCGCCATCGAGTTCAGTGCTAACATGCGAGGCGTTGCGGCGACCGGCGGTACGCGAGTCCGATGTGCGGCAAGCTGGTTCAGGCGGGAACTGCAGGGTGAGGCGAAGGGTGCTATCGTGCACGAGCTGGTGCATGTCGTGCAAAACTACGGCATCGGGCGACGAAACAATCCCAATCCCACCCGAACCCCCGGATGGCTGGTGGAAGGAATCGCCGACTACATACGATGGTTCCTGTACGAGCCGCAAACGCACGGGGCCGATATTACCAGCAGAAATATTGCTCAGGCCCGCTACGACGGTAACTATCGCATAAGCGCCAATTTCCTCAACTGGGTCACTGAGACGTACGACAAGGACATTGTGCGGAAGCTGAACGCCGCCGCTCGAGAGGCCCGCTATAACGATGATTTGTGGACAAAGTTCACCGGGCATACCGTGCAGGAGCTCGGCTACGAGTGGAAGGCAAGTATGGAGAAGAAGATTGCCGCTGAAGCGAAGCCCAACAGTCTGACCGACGAAGAAAAAGCCGCCGGCTGGAAACTCCTCTTTAACGGCGAGGACCTTGACGGCTGGCACAACTTCAAACGCGACGACGTTCGCCCCGGCTGGCAGGTCCGAAACGGCGCCCTCATCTGTACCGACCCTCACAATGCAGGCGATCTTTGCACGAACGACCAGTACGACTGGTTCGAGCTGCAAATCGACTACAGCATATCCGAAGCAGGCAACAGTGGCATTATGTACCATGTCACCGACCGGGGCGGCTCCACCTGGGCGACCGGCCCCGAATTCCAGCTCGAAGATAATGAGAAAGCGAGCGATCCGGTCCGATGCGGATGGCTGTATGCACTATATCAGCCTCCGACCGATCCCGGTACCGGCAAGCTGCTTGACGCCACCAAGCCCGTCGGGCAGTGGAATCATATTCGTTTGATTATCACGCCGGAAAAATGCGAACACCGGATCAACGGCGTAAAATACTTCGATTACGTCCTCGGCAGCGATGACTTCAAGCAGCGCATCGCCAAGAGCAAATTCGGCCGTATGCCGCTTTTCGCCAAATCGGACATCGGATATATTGCTCTACAGGGCGACCACGGACAGGTATCTTTTCGAAATATCAAGATTCGCCCGATCCAAGCGAAGAAGTGAGCTGCTCGGCGTGCCGCGACATAACGGCCGGATCAAGTGTTTGGTGTACAAGAACAGCGATTACACATTTGTCATTGATGACAGCAAAGCTATTCTGTTCTATAGATTTGCGATTTACGATTTTCGATTTAGAAATCGTCAATCGGCAATCTACAATCGAAAATTATGTTAATCCAAAACCGCGTTCATTCATCAGGAAATCCAGGAACGCCATATTTTATCTCCCTTTCATTGAACTCTTTTAACAGTCACTGTCTTATTTTGCATGCGATATCCCGGCTGAAGGATGGTAACGGAATTTGAATACGGCCATCCGTGCATGAGATTTGTTCGGTCCCGATGGTTTTGCTCTCGTATGTGTCCCACCATTCGATTCGATATTGCCTATCCCGGAGTCCACGGATTTCGATTGATGCATCTGGGACCAACTCCGGCTGTTTGTTTTCGGCGATCTGGTTCCACCACGTGGCTCGGCTGTCGGAAACCCAAATGTATGCGCAATCGTCGCCCTGGTAGCCTAATATCCGAAGCTGCTCGTTTGATATATCGGCGTCGGTCTGCCGGAGTCCCGCGAAACAAACGTCCGCCAGGAATGCCGACAGCGGCTTATAGTGCTTATAGGCATCCTGCTGGTCGAGCAGCTCCCACCACCAGAACATTGCCGTGCCGGAGACGCCCGCGAACGCCGAGGCCCATAACGAAGTATGAAAATGCACGCCCTCGGTGTCCTGCTTCATGTAATCGCTCCGGCCCCACTTGGTATCGGCCAGCCCGAATTCGCCAATCAATGCCGGCTTGTTCGGGGCGTGCTTTCTCAAAAATTGTGCCCTGTCGAGCGCGACCGCGACCTCGTCCTTATACTCCTCATCCGTGCCGGGACGCATATAGCGATGAACCTGGGCAATATCCAGAGACGGGTGACGGCAGTCTTTCGCCGAAGGGTGCCACGTACTCGTCGTAAGAAGATGGTGATAGATGTCTATCTGTTCGAGATAGTCACCAACCTCGGTATAGAATCGGTCGGTCGGCAAGCCGGGATCGATTTCATTAAAATACTCCCAGGCAGCCACACTGGTAGAATAGCCCCAGCGAGCCACGGCGTAACGCATGAATTGTTTCGCATATTGAACAGCCGTTTCGTATTCTTCGCTGCCGTCGTCGGAAAGATGCTTCATATACAGGTCACGCGTCAGCACGCACAACATCAGGTATATGCCGTTGCTTTGGGCCGATTCAACAAGCTCATCCAGCATGAAACAGTCTAACTGATTATAGACGCCCAGCACCGGCCGATTCACGTCAGCCTCCCACAGCAACTCAGGTCCTTCCGGCGTTTCTTTCAAAGACAAATCGTCCAGCCAGACCGTGCCGGACCCGACCGGGCCAATAGTAAACTGCCCCAGCCAGAAGTCGTTCTCGGCGGTTGTGAACTCCTGCTTGAACTGCTGCCATTTTCCACCAGCAGAGTCGAAGGGTATCTGCCAGTTGTTCCGACCCAGGTTTATCCGCAGCCCGGTCGCGCCATCCGTCATGAAACGGCCGGCAAGTATGTAGTGCGTATTCGGACGTAGCGCCACAGGATGAGTCGGCGAGACTGTTATTGACTTACTTTCTATCTTTACACATTTGCGCGGGTTTGGTTCGTTCTCGCTTCCTGGGAGCGGCACAGCAAGCCTTCCGCGACTCCAAGAGCGGTCCCAGGCGCTTTTTTGGGCCTCGATAGCCATTGCCCAATCCTGGCAGCAGGTCCAGATGCGAATAAAGTTTGCGCCGTTGGCGGCCAGCTTTTCGAAAGTTTCCTCGGCCTTCAAGAGAGTGACATACTGACCTTCGCCGATGAACGCCAGGTTCTGACCGATGGAAAAGAAAGGTTCGCCTTCGCTAAACTCCATGAAACGTGGGTCCTTTTCGCTTATGCGAAGGAATCCTTTATTTAAAGAAGATAAACAACCGAACTGAACGCTTCGCGACTGAATTGTACCGGTCTTGTCTGTAAGCCTTGCCGTGGCGACATAGGTACCCACTTGCATCGGGGCAAAACGTGCCTTCCATGTGCCGTTACTGACGGGATAAAACCAGTCCGACCGGCTGCGGCCCTGATCAAGTTTGCGCCGCTTGTAGTCCCGGCAGTAAAAGGCCGGCAGCGTCAATTTCCCACCGACCGGCGTATTTAGCTCTACGACCAGTTCAACCTCTTGTAGGTCGAATGGATTATCATATTTCCTGTCCACTTCAATAAGCAATTCCAGCTTCTCATATCTGCCAACTTCATTATTTGGTGCCTTTAGCCGGATTGTGTCCGAACCCTGCCCGGCACAGACAGCAGTAGCGTAAATGATTATCAGAACAATTTGAATTGCCGGCAACAACTTCCACATCAGGTGCTCCTTTGGATTCGTTGTATCCATTAATTACTTATTTTTCTGGTTCCGATCGGTGGCTCCGATGCTCAACTTGTTCGTCAGCACGAAGAAAAAGACGTTACAGAAGACACCGATTGCCAGTCCTTCTATGCCGGCCGGAGTTTTCAAAATATAATTCCATATCAAAGCGCCGGCAGCGCCGGCCAAGGCTCCGGCCATGAACCCGGCTTTCGTGACTCGCACTCCGAGCAAAACTGCCGCCAGCGGCACAACGATTATCGGCGCCCAGAAATTGTATGCGTAAATAAGAATATCGAGAACGCTGGGAATCTTAAGCGCAAATATTACGGCAAGAATTCCAACGAGCAGGTTCGTCAATTTGGCCAAGAGCAATTCTATTTGTTTGGATATGGGATTTTTACGAAGGGGCTTTACCACGTCGTTGATGCAGCAGGTGGCCGCTCCGTTGAGAAAGGAATCCGCCGAGGACATCACAATCGAAATGACGCCGGCGATGACAAAACCCCGCACGCCGGCAGGCAGGACAGTGCGAATAACACTTGGCATGGCCAGGTTGGGATTCATTTTCGAGTCGAGTACCAGGGCCAGAAGTCCGATGGCGCCGGTAATCGCAAAAAATGGAATCGAAAAGATGCCGCTAAGCATCGTGCCGCGGGCAGTATGCGTCGGGTCCTTAGCCATAAACAGACGCTGCACGTAAGGCGGAACAAGGGTTTCGCCGAGCAGGAACGTCAGAAACAGCGACAGAAAGGCAGCTATAGTCATCCCCTCTGCGGGGATCGAAAAATGTCCCACCGGCACCGCGGCTCTGATAGCCGAAACGCCCCCCAGCTTCATCAGGCCGAAAATCAGCGTCAGCGGAATCCCGACGGCAAGTACACAGAACTGAACGACGTCCGTCAGCACTACCGCTCTCATGCCGCCGACGGTAGAGTAACTAATGACAATCCCGCAGCCGATCAGGATACCCCATATCGGT
>JAFGPJ010000144.1 GCA_016936275.1 Sedimentisphaerales bacterium | reverse complement strand
TCTCTGGTAAAGTGCGTGCTGACTTTTAATCATCTCTGTTGTCATTCCGCACCCATTCGGCTCCACTCAGGGCAGGCTTTGATACGGAATCCAGGAAACCAACGATTTTGGATTCCCGCCTTCGCGGGAATGACAAGCTACAGAATCAATCATGACAGAGTACTCTATTAAGTATTAAATAACATCGAATCGGCGTAAACATCCTGGAAGCCCGGCTCGTGAGCTATTTCGACGTACTTGATTTTTCTTGCCAGTTCGCGGGCCTGGTTCCGACATTGCCGGCTGAGCAGTATCTTCTGCGCTCCGGCGGCGGCTGCGTTGCCGACGAAGTGAATTTTCTCAACTTCAACGATGGGTAAAAGGCCGATACGCAGGGCACTTTCCCGCCGGATGTAATTTCCAAAGGCACCGGCTAAAAGGATTCGCTTTACATCGGAATCCTCAAGGCCGATTTTCTGCTGTAAGATTTTGATGCCGGTACGAATGGCGCCTTTAGCAAGCTGCATTTGACGGATATCTTTCTGGGATAGAAAGACCGGTTGCTCGTTAGAATTTGCATCTTGTGCGAGGATAAAGGCCGGCTCACTATCCTGCTCGATGAGTCGTGCGAAAATGGCCGGTGGAAGTTTTTGCTCCAGCATCTTTGGCTCGGCGAAGCGGCCGGTTCCATCAATAATGCCCAGTTCCAGCATGACGGCGACGGCGTCAATCATGCCTGAGCCGCATATCGAGCGGGGGGGTATCTTTCCGATTACATCCACGTCGATATCGTCCTCATTTATCACAACGGCTTCTATTGCACCGTCACAAGCCCTGCTGCCGCAGGTGATTCGTGCACCTTCGAGGGCCGGGCCGGCGGCGCAGCTTGCAGCGTAGAGCTTGTCTTTCGTACCGAGAACGATCTCACCGTTCGTGCCGATATCGACAATGAGCGTCATTTCATCAGTCGAATCTATATCAGTCGCAAGGGCAGCAGCGGTAGTGTCCGAGCCGACGAAACCGGCAATATTCTCAACGGTATGGATATTGCCGGCTGGATTTATATGCAGGCCCAGTTTGTTCGGAGAGACATCATGGGCATCGAGTGAATGGGCCTTGTAAGGCGCCTGGCCAAGCTGGGAAATAGGCAGACCGAGAAAGATATGGCTCATCGTCGTATTGCCGACGAGGCAAATTTCGTGGATATCGTTTGGTTTGATGTCTGCTTGTTTGCAGAGCTTTGCGGTCAGGTCGTTTATGCAATCGATAACTACTTTGTGCAGCTCGTTGAATTCCTTGCTGGTTTGGGCGTAAGCGATTCTGCTGACAACATCGTCGCCGAAGCGCGTTTGGGGATTGAGGGCGGCTTCGGTTGCCTGGCATTGACCGGTGGCCATATCGATAAGCCTGGCGACAATAGTGGTTGTACCAAGATCGATGGCCAGGCCGAAAATCGTGCCGGTAGAGCCTTGCTGCAAGTACTTTTTGTGGATGTCGGGCTGAATCCGGGATTCGGTGTCAATACCTTCGGTAAGAATCCGCTGCTCGAAGTATCTCGATGCGGCAGGGATCGTGACTATAAGGTCGCTTTCGATTCTATGCTGGCATGCGAGGACTTTCCGTGAGCCCGGCTCAAGATAGACGAGGCATTTTTTGCATGTACCCGTGCCACCGCAAATATTGTTCAGGATAATGCCGGCCTGGCCCGCAGCCTCGATTAGTGTCGCACCAGAATGAATCGAAATTTGCTTACCATCGGGCCTGAAAGTGATAGTGAAGTGCTTCATTTGCAGTGCTGCGTATTGACTTTGTGCGTAAATCGAACCTTTTATTTACGCAATATTCGATTACCCATAGATTCTCTATCGGTGATTAGCTTATTTTGTGTCGAATTTTCCAGCGGGCGCGTCTTTTTTTGCTGCCCACCTTGCGTCTTCGTCTTGATTTTGCCATTCATTTCTCCACAAACTGTTAAAATATTTATCTTAAAGAACTTTTAAGCCTTTAGAATGTATGTTATTATAAAGCGGTTGGCAAGTAAAATAAAATTTCTAAAGTTGGGACAAAAAGTACGTTAGCTCAATTTAACATAGTTTACGGCATGTTATTATTGGTTTCCTCGTCGGAGACTGCGGTTTTTTGCCGGTTCAGAACGGGGTGACAAAATGATTCAGTGCAAAGATTGTGAGTTTTGTGAGATCGGTCAGGACGGCAGAAGAATCTTCAAATGCGATCCGTTCCTGAATATCAAGGAGCCCGAGTGCATCGCCAAATGGCAGCTAATACGTCTGGATATGCTCGTAGCCAGCTATCAGGGAATGATGAAGTGGTACGGGAAATTAGCACCGTTACAAGATAAATTAATCAGCTTCATGCAGCGTGAAATCAACGAGCTTGATGAAACGGAAAGCTGGAAGCTCGATGTCGAAGAAGATGAAAAAGATGAAGAAGACGAAGAAATTTTATAATCCCAACCAAAGCCGGAAGGCCCGGAAGGGGGCCTCGCAGTACTTTTATTGCTGAAAAGACCTATAACTAAGCAGATATCTTTGTGCCGAGCAGCAATTTCTCATTCAGCACATAATCAAATGACACACATTTGGGCACCACGAATGTTATCCAAAAATTCATTTTTTCGGATTTTTGCAATAAATCGGTCGCGGATACCGTCTCTATTTACGTGAAAAATGCTTAAATATGACAGAGAGCAATGATTTAGCCCGTGTAATTACCGGCTGCAAGGGCGGCGATGCAAGCTGCTTCGCTCAGATTGTTGAAATATATGCAAGCCGGTGTTATGGTTATTTTTACCGATTAACGGGCAATAACGACATCAGTGATGAGCTGTTAAGCGAGCTATTTGTTAAGTTAGTGGAGAAAATCGGTTCCTACAAGGGAGGCTCTTTTGAAAGCTGGCTGTTTAAGATAGCGTCGAATATCTTCCACGACCATTTAAGGAGCAAGCAGCGGCGGAAGAAACTGCTCGAATCCCAGGTAGCAGAATTCGAGTCCGGCACGACAAAGCCAAAACAGTCCGACGGCGAGCTGACCGATAAACTGCAGATTCAGCTCGGAAGACTGGACGAGGATACAAGAGAACTGATAATGTTGCGTTTCTATTCGCAGTTGAGCTTTAAAGAAATAGCGCAGATGCGGGCCGAGCCGATTGGCACGACTCTGGCAAAGACGCACCGTGCGTTAAATAAATTGAGGGCACTTATGGAGGGATGAATATTATGGAAGATCGTAATAATGAAAATTTGAGAGAGCTTTTGGAGAAATTTTTCGACGCCGAACGGGCCGAAAGCTGCGTTGAGGATATTCAAAAGGCCGAGCAAATCTTTCGCGAGCATCCCGCGCCCGAGCCGGATGATATGCTCATAGCCAATATCAAGGCTGAAATAGCCATGCGCCTGCGGGCTTCAAGAGCACACCACATCAGGCGAATAATCTACGAAGTGGTAGGCGCCGCAGCGGTAATCCTGTTCGTTGCTGCGGTTGGACTGCAATTATTAAAAACAGGTCCTACGGGGCAGGTAAAAGTTAATTATGCCTCACTCATACCGCCTGAGATCTGGGAAGGCGACGATATTACCGTTGACGATGAGAACCTGGCGGTTTTTACTGCTCAAATTGAGCAGATTGAAGATGAAGTGGCGGCGCTGCAGTCGGGCGGGGATACCGGTAACGGCGACAGCACATTAACAGAGCTGGAGATGGAACTAATCGAAATTAACAGCGATTTCTGGAAGGGATAAGACAGATGGAGTCAAGTCGCGCAATCGTATTGATATTGGCACTCACGGCAGTTCTTGCCGTATGTACACAACCCTGCGCCGGGAACCAGAAGGATGAGCAAAACATCTTTACAGAAGAAGATAGAGGTCCCGGACCGGGACCGGAACCAGGACCGGGGCCTGGGCCGGAACGAGGGCCAAGACGAGGAGGGCCGGGGCGAGGAAGGTTTGAGTTGACGGATGAGGAAGTGAATCAAATTTTAAGGGATTTGAAAGAGCGTTCACCCGAAAAGGCAAAAGAATTAGAGGAAATACGTGAAAAGAACCCCGAAAAGTTTAGAGAGGAGCTTAGACGGCATGCCCGCGAGGAATTCGGCAAAATCGTCAGGGAACGAATAGAGAAATGGCGCCAGCAGAGGCAAACTGAGTTTGTTGAATGGCTCCAAAAGAGTCTGCCGAAAGAAGCGGATGAATTGGCGAAGCTCAAAGACAGAGATCCTGATCTATATGGAAAAAAGTATGATCAGGCATTGAGAAACTATGGCAGAATCTTTGAAGAGAGCAGACGCAGTCCGGAATTGTCGGAAATCCTCATGGATGATTTCAAGCTGCAAAAAAGAACCGACGAACTATCTGCTAAAATCAAGGCCGCCGGTAATGAAAGGGAAAAGAAAAAGCTAACCGCGGAACTGGAAGAAGTCGTCGGCCTCAGATACGATCTTATCGTCAGAAAGAAGCAGCTCGCATACGAATGGCTTCTTAAACGGCTCGAGGAGCTGCAAAATCACGTTAAGGAAAGCAGGGCCGAACTCAGTATATGGCAGGATCCTAAAACCAAAGCCGAAAATGTTAAAGAACGAGTCGAGTATTTGCTCAAAGAAAGGAAAGAATTTCGCTGGGATTAAAACCGATTGCTCGGAATCCGTTGGTCATTACACATTCACCGTGCCCGAATAGAGGCACAGATCCACAGTAAACCCCGCAAATCATCTGCGGGGTTTTTTATTTTTTGAACCGGAGGTGTTTCTATCGTCTATTTTAATTCTAATTATTTCCGTCTGCGCGCCCACCTCTTGAAGGCTACGGCCCAAATAGCTCCTTCTGGACGAAAATCGCAATATAGTGATTCGTTCCGGTCATTAGCTCGCAGCGTACGAGAATCCATCCGGCCTCCTCGGCCTGCTGGATGAGCAGGCCCGGCGGCCATGCGTGCCTTGTGCCTCGGCCGGCGCCGAGCGCCGAGTTCATTTCGATTACACAAAGCCGGCCGGTTGGCTTGACGACCTTCCTTAAATGGCACAGATAATCCATATGACCGCCTTCATTCAAGTGATGGTATGTTTTAGATAAAAAAGCAAGGTCGCAGGAATTTTCGGGCAAAGCTGTGCCTTCAAGCGGAGATAAATAAGGTTTGATCTGCGGCACGTCGGCGAGCTTTTCCTTCATGTCGTCCACCTTTTTCTGCTCCACTTCCGAGGCGTGAATAACACCATCAGCGCCAACGGATTTGGCCATCTGTCTCGCCCAGAAGCCGTCGCCGGCCCCGATGTCCACGACGATGTCGCCTGCTTTTAGATCCAGTTCTTTCAGTATATAGTCGCTCTTTTTGCGGTACGGATAACCGCCGCTGCCTTTATATGCGTGTTGGTCCGGATCGACAATACGTGTACTTTGATCCGAGTCGGGATAAACCGCTGCCGGAATGGCTATCAAAATAAGCAGAATAAGTAAACTAATGCGGTTCAACATGGTCTGACTCCTCAGTAATGTAAAATCCTAATTCACTCCCGCCCAGCGGCATTGCTGAGCACTGTTTTCGGCATAATATAAGATTGTCCTCAATTGTTCAAGAAGATTAGGCCTAAGACAGAAGGGAATAAGAAATAACTTATGCTCTTTTTAAAATTTTCAACTTGTGCTTTACTGTTTGTGTGCTATAATAATATGTAGATAAGGAGATTTGAATGATGAGTGGAAAGAATGCACTCAAAATCAGATTTCTGCATACGCTGTGGATAGCGTTGATTATCATACTCATGATTTGGATCATGTCCGTCATGGAATGCAACCTTGCGACGCCCGCCTATTGACCGGCAGCACACAGATCGGCTAATTGTATGCATATAGTGATCTTAGCATTTCTGGTTCGGCTCGTTGTCTCGGCTGTTGCTCTATGGCTAGCAATGAAATTGACTAAAGAGGAAGGCCCGTTCCTCGGTCTTTTGGCGGCGGCTTTTGCAGCATCGCCGGCGGGTATGCTGCCCATACCTTACTTTAGCGGGCTGGTTTCATTTATCGTGCTGCTGATTTTCATTTCAAAATTCACCACTGCTGAAATCTGGCCCGATGCCGTCCTAATCGTAGTAGTAGCATGGGGCCTGGCCGCCCTGGCCAATTTTGCCCTTGCGATGGCTTTGAGATAAAAAAGTCTAAGCATTCACGAAAGATTCAATTCTCGGTTTTGTGATATATTTTTTAGCCAATTGCCTTGCTCCTTTCCATCTTGAGAGTCAAATCAGGGCAATTTTATTTTGTTGTAAGTATCTGCTGTTTCTAAATATATGACGTAAAACTATGCCGGAAGCATATAAATTTTTTAAAAAAACGTTACGTCCGATAGCCATCCCGGCACTTAGCTATAGTTTTGTGATCCTAATATGAAAAATGAAACAAGCAATCGAAGTTATAGAATAAGAGACAGTCGAAAACAGAAAATCATACCCTCCTCCACGAAGCTGAGTTTGCCGGTCGTAACCAGATTGCGGCCGGCACGCTTCGCATTTTAGTTGTATTAAACAGAGGGGGCTAAACTAACAACAGGTAAATGATATAGCTGATATATGCGCAAACCAGCAGCAACCCACACACTCGGCCGAGAACACGCCTGCTGATTATTATAAGAACGGCAAATGTCACACTAATGGCGACCATGATCCAGTAATCGGCTCCTCCCGCCAGCCGGGGCCCGACTTCAAACGGTCTTACTATGCCCGCCGCACCGGTCACGAGAAGCGTATTGAAGATATTCGAGCCGACAAGATTGCCGACCGATATATCGTGATGGCCTTTAATGGCTGCTACAACACAGGTTACAAGCTCCGGAAGTGAAGTTCCGAACGCAATGACGGTCAGAGCAATAACTCTTTCGCTCAAACCGATCTCTAAGCCAATAAATACCGCTCCCTCCACAGCCATTTTTGCTCCCAATGCCAGGCCCGCCAGTCCGACCGGAACGAACAGCACGTTCTTCCTGACGCTTCTTGTGGCGTGTTTCGCATCAGGCTCAAGGTTTTCAACTATAGTGGCTGGCTGCTTAGCTTCCCGCCGAGCAGCATAAACCATCAGAAAGATCAATGCTGCAAATACAGCTAACAGGATAATACCTTCCGTCCGGGCGATATGTGAATTACGCAGAAATGGCCATAATAAGAGCGACACTGCCAGCATGACCGGTATCTCACGGAACAGTGTTTTCCTTTGAACTCTGAGCGGTCGAATCAAAGCGACAAGACCACCGACAAGTGCAAGGTTGGCGATATTTGAGCCGAAAACGTTGCCGACTGCTATATCACCGCCGCCGGCTTCCCGCAGCACGCCGGCAATACTTGCAGCAACCTCCGGCGCCGAGGTTCCCATTGCAACCACAGTCAAGCCTACCACAAGAGAGCTTATACCGAGTTTTTGTGCTAAACCAACCGCACCGGCCACAAGCAGTTCGGCGGACTTCCACAATATCACCACCCCACCGGCAAGAAGTATGATATACAGGATTAAATCCATTTCAAAGTTCAGGCAAAACAATATTTTCAGGTACTATATGCAATGTCCCCGAATTATAACTTTAGTGTGGATGAATTAGTAAGGAATTTATGAAATCTGTCTTAACTTGGATACTTGCGGGAAAAGACCGGCCTGGAATAAATTCGGTTTTATCCGTATCGACTGCTTCACTCAGGCCTTCCCCACAACCAGGCAGGCATTGTGGCCCCCAAAACCGAAGGAGTTGCTCAAAGCAAAATTGACCTTGGCCCGGCGGGCTTCTAAAGGCACAAAATCCATCTTGAGGTCGCATCGCTCATCCTGATTTTCCAGGTTAATCGTAGGGGGAATAGTTGATTCACTAATAGCTTTGACACATACGATAAGCTCCACCGCACCGCTGGCTCCGAGGAGATGCCCCAGACAACTTTTAGTCGAACTGACCGGAATTTTATATGCATGCATGCCGAAAACTTTTTTAATGGCCGCACTTTCAGCAACGTCATTCAGTTCGGTACCCGTCCCATGTGCGTTAATATAGTCGATTTTTTCTTTCGCCAGGCCGGCGTCATTCAGCGCCATCTCCATCGTTATTGCCGCACCACTACCGTCAGGCAGGGGGGCGGTAATATGATAACCGTCATCAGTAGCGCTATAACCAAGCAGTTCGGCATATATATTTGCGCCGCGCTTTCTGGCATGACCCTCTTCTTCCAGAACCACAATGCCGGCCCCTTCAGAAAGAACGAATCCGTCTCTGTCCCTATCGAACGGCCTCGATGCCGCCTGGGGGTCGTCATTTCGCGTGCTAAGCGACCTGGCGGCACAAAAAGAGGCCAATCCTATCGGCGTAAGAGCGGCTTCGGCCCCTCCGGTAATCATAATGTCGCTTCGCCCGCTGACAATGTTGCAATAAGCCTCTCCAATCGCATGATTGCCCGAGGCACATGCGCTTAATACGCAAAAATTGGGACCTCGCAGGCCGTAGCGGATGGCAATATTGCCGCTGGCGGCATTGGCCATAAGCCTTGGAACACAGAAGGGCGAAACTTTATTCGGACCTTTGTACAGGATTCTCAGGTGCTGATCTTCAATCTCCTTGATGCCGCCTATACCCGTACCCACGATAACACCGGCACGAAAAACGTCTTCTTTCAAGAAATCGAGCCCGCTGTCATTCAACGCCTGACTCGCTGCGGACATGGCGAACTGTGTAAAGCGGTCCATTCGCTTGCTTTCCCGCTGGTCGATGTATTTTGTAACGTCGAAGTTTTTGATTTCGCCGCCAAAACGTACGGGATATGCACTTGTATCGAATGATTCGATAGGGGAAACACCGCTTCTGCCTTCACACAGTGCTACAAAAAGCTCATCAGCGGACTCGGCTAGGGCGGTTACACAACCCAAGCCTGTAATAACTACTCGCCGTTTATTCATGCTCAGCTTGTTCGCTACTCTTGGCTTTTGGATTGTGCAATATTCACAATATAATCGATTGCGGCACCGACAGTCTGGATTTTTTCGGCTTCCTCATCAGGAATGCTCATATCGAATTCATCTTCGAATTCCATGACAAGCTCAACCGTATCCAGAGAATCGGCATTTAAATCGTTAATAAATGAGGTTTCACGCGTGATGTCAGACTTGTCCGCGCCCATTTGCTCACTTATTATCTCGATTACTTTCTTTTCGATAGCCGCAACATCTACGTTATCAGCACTCACTTTTTTATCCTCCCTAATAAAATTAGGAACCTATTTCGTAACTTTACAATTGGTGTCCAGCAGCAAAACCAGCAAGAACAACGATTATCAGAAACTAATTTGGCGGGCTATATTAACCACTAAAACACCCATCTACAAACATTTTTTTATTTTTTTTACATAGCCATACCGCCGTCTACGCAGAGGACCTGGCCTGTTATATAACCGGCTTCATCTGAGGCGAGAAAGGCAACCGCTCTGGCTACGTCTTCGACTTGGCCGAACCTACGGACAGGAATTACCTGCATTGCGGCGTTTTTAACAGCATCCGGAAGCACATCGGTCATTTCAGTCATAATAAATCCCGGTGCGATACAATTTGCAGTAACGTTTTTCTTACCGACTTCCCGCGCTACTGATTTGGTCATTCCGATAAGACCCGCTTTGCTGGCCGCGTAATTGCTCGATCCGGCTTGTCCCATCACTCCCGCAACCGAGCTTAAGTTGATGATCCGGCCGAATTTATTTCTGACCATAGACCTGACGGCAATAGTCGTCGCGATAAAAGCGGCACGGAGATTAACGTTGATAACACGGTCAAAATCGTCTTCTTTCATTTGCATCATCAGCTTATCGCGAGTAATCCCGGCATTGTTCACCAGAATCCCGATTCCGCCGTGCTCGGAAGCCAAAGAATCAAGTGTTTCGGTAAGCCGATCCGTATCGGTTATGTCCACACACTTCGTAATTACTGCGAATCCGGCCTTTTTTACAATATCCTCAAGCTCAGCGAGCTGCTCGGCATTGATATCCAGCCCGGCAACGATTCGGTCCTGCTTAAGCAGTTCCAGAACGATTGCCCTGCCAATTCCTCTTGCTGCACCAGTCACAACTGCCAGCCTTTTTTCCGGCATCCTTTATATCTCCAAAATAAATTATCAAAAGGCCTTCGAATATTAAGCCCCGGTTTAATCGGCGGTCTGTTCCAGTAATTCCTCTATTGCCTTTGAACTACTCACGTTTATGACCTCAGTTTTTCTATTGATTCTTTTCATAAGCCCAGTTAATACTCTGCCCGGCCCGATCTCATAGAATTTCTCAACTCCATCGCTTAAAAGCCGCTCCATACATTTTTGCCATAGAATCGGACAAGTCAACTGTTTTACCAGGCCTTCCCTGATTTTTTCGGCTGTCTGGTAATATTCAGCGTCGATATTGGCAATTATTTGTGTTTGTGCTGGCTCTTTAATTTCTGAATCAGCCAGCGCTTTTGCAAGCACTTTTGCGGCGCTGGACATCATTCTGGTGTGGAACGCTCCGGCAACTTCCAGACGTACTGCTTTGATGGCACCTGCCTTTTGGGCCAAATCTTTGCCCCGTTTACAGGCCTTTTTCTCGCCGCTTATTACGATTTGACTGGGACAGTTGAAGTTCACCGGCTCCAGAAGATCCCCCTGTCCGGCTTCTTCACAAAGCCAATGGACAGTTTCTTCGTCCAGGCCGATAATACTTACCATTGCCCCTTCGTTAGCATCGGCAGCAGCCTGCATGGCTTGTCCGCGTTTGTGAACCAGCTTCAGTCCTTCCTCGAAACCAATCACTCCCGCGGCATACAGGGCAGTGTATTCTCCCATACTAAGACCGGCGGCAAAATCGGCTCTAATGCCATTGGTGGCAGGTTCTGTTCTAACGACCTCCAGAATTGCTGCCGATGTGGTAAAAATAGCCGGCTGTGAAATTGTCGTACTACTCAGTTCTTCGGCAGGACCTTCGAAGCAGATTCCGCTCAAATCAAAACCAACGATATCATCCGCCTTATTGAAAATCTCTGCCGCTTTGGGAAATGATTTGGCAATGTCAGCACCCATCCCCACAACTTGAGCACCTTGTCCCGGAAATAAAAAAGCAGTTTTCATAATTCTCATCTCGTTTATCTCTACATGGGATACATTTGGGCAATTAAAACTCAATTACATTCGCTCCCCACGTTAATCCTGCGCCGAAAGCAACTAAAAGAACAATATCGCCTCGTTTGATTTTTCCCTTCCTGACACATTCATCAAAGGCAATCGGCACCGAAGCCGCCGATGTATTGCCATACTCATTAATGTTTATAAACACCTTTTCGTCGGGCAGCTCTAACCGTTTTGCCGCCGACTCAATGATTCTTGCGTTCATCTGATGTGAAACGAGCATCTTAAGGTCATCAATGCTCAAATCACAGGCGTCGAGGCAATCTTTAACAGTTTCAACGATCCGCCGAATCGCCTGCTGATAGACTTCCCTGCCCTTTATTTGCATATAAATTTTCTTCGGATCGTCCAGCTCCCTGCTCACCGGATAGCGAGAACCATACGCCTGGCAGTTCAAAGCTTCCCAGCGGTTTCCATCCGAATGCATCGTGCTGTACAAAATACCCCTGCGTCCGTCTTCCTTTCTTTGAAGCACCACGGCACCGGCACCATCCCCGAAAAGAATACAACTCGCCCGGTCAGTCCAGTCCGTGATCTTGGTCAAAGTTTCAGCCCCTATGACAAGGGCGTTATTAAGTCGGCCGCTTTCTATAAACTGCTGCACGATAGACAAGCCATATACAAACCCGCTGCATGCAGCGGACAAATCAAATACCCAGGCTTTCTTTGCTTTCAGGGCCCGCTGCACAAATGATGCCGTCGAGGGAAAGACCATTTCCGGCGTTATAGTCGCTACGATAATCAGCTCAAGATCCCGGCCATCAAGCTTCGCCTCGGCCAAAGCCTTTTTTGACGCTTCCGTGGCAAGAAATGCCGTGCTCTCATTGTCCTCGGTAATATGCCGGACCTTGATACCGGTGCGCGTCGTGATCCATTCGTCCGAAGTATCCACCATTTCTGCAAGCTCATCATTCGTCAATAATTTCGTCGGCGCAAATGAGCCGTGACCGGTGATAACAGCTCGAAAAGCGGGGAGGTGACCGTTCGTTTGATTATTCATCCATGGTCCTTACGCTAGTTCCCGAAAGATACTCAATGATTTTGTCGTTTATTTTTTTTGTGTAGAATCTCTTAGATGCCAAAATAGCATTTTTTATCGTTCTTGCCTGACTTGAACCATGACAGATTACCGCTGTACCGTTAACGCCCAACAACAGCGCGCCACCATACTCATTATAATCATACTTCTTGTAAATTCTTTTCATTACAGGTTTGAACTTCATGGCAAGCCGAATTTTCTCTTCCATCAGCTCGTCTTTAATCGCCTTAAACAAACCGTCAACAAGACCTTCGGTCAGCTTCAGAATCACGTTGCCGACGAAACCTTCGGTGACGACAACCTCACAGGCCCCCCTGAAAATATCCCTACCCTCTATATTACCGACGAAGTTCATTCTCGGATCGGATTTCATTAATGCTCGCGTTTTCTTGACCAGTTCGTTACCCTTTGCGTCCTCGGAGCCGATACTCATGAGCCCGATCCTTGGGTTTTCAATCCCAAGCAGATGTTTCGAATACACGCTCGCCATTACACCATATTGATAAAGATGTACCGGTTTGCAGGCAATATTCGCACCCACATCACATATTGTTACCAGCCCGCCTGGGGTTGGAAATACAACCGCTATACCGGGACGATTTACGCCCGGCAGGTTTCTCATCCTCATCTGAAAAGCCGCGACGCAGGCCCCCGTATTGCCCGCCGAAATAACTGCATCAGCCTGATCTCTTTTAGCCAGCTTGGCAATCGTTGCGATTGAACTCTTGGGTTTCCTGCGAAGAGACTCTATCGGCACGTCATCCATGGCGATAATGTCAGGAGCATGAACAACACTTATATTGCCCCTTCGAGATGGCTTAGATGGTAATCGTGCCTCAATTTCATTTTCGGGGCCGACGAGAATCAGCTCATCATCTTCGGCAAGAAATTCAATCGATTCGATCACACCGGCGATAATCTCATCCGGTGCATTGTCGCCTCCCATTGCATCGATTGCTATTCGCATCCCTGAACCGCCTTTACTCAGACTCCTTGCCGAGTTTTAACGTGATATTCGGATTGACGTAACCACAATTATCGCATGCCGCGTGAGGCAGCTTGGCCTGATCGCACTTTTTGCAGACCGAATAGTTTACAGCCCTCAGACTATGATGACTCCGGCGAGTCCGGGTTCTGCTTTTACTGGTCTTCTTTACTGGTAACATTTTAACTACTCCAATACAAACGTCATATATCTACTTAAGACGCTACAAAATGTCTATAAATTCTTCACTAAAAAACCATGCTAAAACCCGTCTAGATAGTGAACTGCCGTTATTTTGTCAAGTGAAAATTGTTTTTTATGCTTTTATAGTTATAAAAAGGGGCTGAGTCGGATAGAATTGGATTAGGCAAGAATTAAGTCCAAACCCACAAATTATAAGCAGTTATTTGTCTCGATAAAAATCTTTCAATATTCCTTGAAATTTCTCATCCACTCCGGCCAGTCTCCCGGTTGAACACCGCCTGCTCTGGTCCATTGACCGTCCGTGTCAAACCGGCGGTGCCACTTGAGTGTCCATAACTCCTTGAGTCCAACCTTTCTGACAGACCAATCCATAAAAAGCATATGTATATTCTCTTCATGACGGTTAATACAGAAGTGCATCATTTCTCTGTCGTAGCCGAGCCATTGACCGTCGAATTGTGGTGGATCGCCTCGTGTTCCATTTTCATACGGCCCACCTCCTCTCCACATCGTATCGGCAAAGACTGGTACTCGGAACGCCTGTGCTACATCTTTATGTCTCCAATTCCATTCGGCAGGACGGCTCTGAATATCACTTGTGCCCGGCGCGGGATCGTAAATCCAGTTATTTCCGCCGTAACTGGGCTCTTCGCCGCCTCCGGTGCTTCCGCTTCCGCCTAACGGCATATAGTAGGTATTAAAAGTGCTGCCCCACTCGTCTCCGTTCGGTTTGCGCTTCACAGCCAACGGGCATTTAAGAATATTAGTTTTTGTCCGATACAAAGAACGCAAACAGATAATCCATTCTCCACGATGCCATCCGTTATCCGTAACAATCCCTCTGCTGAATCTGCCGTTATTGTCGTCGCAGTACATTGACCATATAACTCCCCATTGTTTCAGGAGGGCCTGGCACGCAACGGATTTAGCCTGCTTTTTTACTCTTGCAAGTGCCGGCATTAATATTGACATTAATAATGCAATAATGGCAATCAC
>JAFGPJ010000143.1 GCA_016936275.1 Sedimentisphaerales bacterium | reverse complement strand
CAGCTTGAGATACAATCGACACGAGGGAAAAAAGAAAATATTGAAATTTACAAGGCTGTGTCAGATTCCGATGTATGTGTCGGCTGGGGTTTTGAGGCCGTAGGATCGGGTTTTGCAGACAAGATTAAATTAGTTATTGCTGCCGATAAGGATTTTGAAAAGATTGCCGGTTTCGATGTTCTGTCGAGCAATGAAACCCCCGGCTTCGGAGACCAGATAAAAAACGATTCCTACAGAGACCAGTTCAAGGGCGCTCCTGCCGGAGAGCTTAAACTTGTTACTGTTGGTGAACCCAAAAAGATCGATTCAGAAATCGTCGCCATTAGCGGCGCAACGATAAGCAGTGAAGCAGTTGTTGAGATAGTGAGTAATTACGTAACACAGGTTAAAGAGCAGATGCAAAAAAAAAGGATAATCCGTAATGACGAATAGTAACGTTCAAACTGCACGTTACGTGCAGACACTGATAGCCGGCTTATGGCGTGAGAATCCGACCCTTCGGCTGCTGCTTGGAATGTGCCCGACGCTGGCGGTGACGGCCGCGGTAAAGCCGGCCTTAACGATGGGATGTAGCGTTATCTTTGTGCTCGTTTGCAGCAATATTATTGTCAGCTTGATGCGCAACCTTCTTAAGCCGCATCTGCGAATCCTGATGTTTACACTGACAATAGCAACATTTGTCACCATTGCGGATTTGTTCCTCAAGGCATACTTGCCCAGAATGAGTGAGATGCTTGGGCCGTATGTCCCTCTGATTATCGTCAACTGCATCATTATCTGCCGGGCCGAGGCCTGTGCCAGCAAGAATCCTTTGTTTGTGAGTATTATCGACGCGGTGGGTATGGGAGTCGGCTTTACAGTGACGCTGTGTGTTTTAGCTGCCGTACGGGAATTGCTCTCGACGGGCAAGATATTCGAAGTTTCGCTGATGCCAAATGCTTTTGTGCCGTGGGCAGCGTTAGGTATGCCCGTCGGGGCGTTCATAACGTTAGGTCTTATGATAGGCATGGTAAATATAATCGCCGGTAAGAAAGCGTAAGAGGTGATATTTATGGATACGTTGAGCACCCTGCTTTTGGGTTTCATATCTATCGTGATCGTTAATAACCTTGTGTTCACAAAGTTTCTCGGTATTTGTCCATATCTCGGTGTGTCAGGCAGGATAGATATGGCGTTCGGAATGGGCCTGGCGGTCACTTTTGTCGTAACGCTGAGCGGTACGCTTACATGGCTGATCGACCATTTAATTTTGATGGGCACGCCGTTGGAAGTTACGCGTTATGTTTGTTTTATATTGGTGATCGCCGGTGCTGTCCAGTTGGTTGAAATGTATATACGAAAATTCTTTCCTTCATTATACGATAGCTTTGGAATATTTTTGCCTCTGATCACGACAAACTGTGCAATTTTAGGATTATGTTTGTTCATAAATCTCTGGGGCATCGATTCCCTGCTTGAAGCGGTTGTTCTGAGCTTCGGTGCCGGCATCGGTTTTACTATGGCGATTTGTATTATGGCCGGCATTCGTGAAAATCTGGATTTGGCGGATGTCCCGGGCTGCCTCAAAGGCGCACCTATTACCCTGATTACGGCAGGGCTGCTCGCCATGGCGTTTATGGGTTTTGCAGGAATGATTAGATGATTTTAGCCGGTGTTATGGAATTATGGCATAGTGCGTGGCCTGCTGGCCTGACAATGCTCGGCCTGGGCAGTGGTTTTGCTCTGGTGCTTTTGATCGCAAGCATCAAGCTAAAAGTTGAAGTCGATCCGAAAGTCGAGGAAATTCATAAGGCGCTGCCGAATCTCGATTGTGGGGCGTGCGGTTTTGCCGGTTGCGGCCAATACGCAAAAGCCGTGCTGGAGAATCCCGAGCTTTTGGGCAAATGCGCGCCCGGCGGGCCGAACACATCGAGCAAAATTGCAGACATATTAAACCTGCAGGTCAGCGACTCAGGGCCGTTAAAAAAGCCTATCGTGCACTGCCGTGCACACACCGAAGACAAAACCATGTATGCAAAATATCAAGGCATACGAACCTGCACAGCGGCGAATGCCTTAGCGAATGTCCAGGGATGTGCTTTTGGCTGTCTCGGCTTCGGCGATTGCACGAGGGCCTGTAAATTCGATGCTCTGCATGTTGTCGATGGTCTGGCTACCGTAAATTATGAGAAATGTACCGGATGCACCGCCTGCTCAAAAGCTTGCCCGAGACATCTTATCGAGATGGTTCCATTCCGGCATGAAAATATGATGACGGTCGCGTGCAGCAGCAAAGAAACCGGCAAGAGCACCCGGGCAATCTGCAAAGTAGGTTGTATCGGCTGCGGTATATGTGCCAAACAGTCCGACCTGTTCAAGGTCGAGGAGAATCTGGCAAGGTTTGATTATGCACAATACCAGATGACCGAAAAAGAACAGGCAGCCATGGAAAAATGCCCCACAAAAGTAATCATCTATCGTGGCAAATCCGCCCCGGAACCGCCAGCTCCTGACGAAAAGAAAACTGCGGCAGCAAAAGCATAAACCGCATTCCGGGTTATTATTCTTTCGAGTTGGTTTTCTTTATATATTTTTCGGCGCCGCTTGTTTTTAATATATCGTACTTCGGCTGAGGTGTTATCAAAATCGCTTCTGTATTTGGTATCTTCTCTATCAAAGCGAGGCCTTTTTCGGCCCCTATTACACTGACCGCAGTTGCCAGAGCATCGGCGTCGGTAGCATTGCCCGTAATAATAGTCACACTCGAAAGACTTTCGGCACTCTTTCCGGTCTTGCGATCCATGATATGGCTGTAGCGTTTGCCTTCGATGATGGCAAATTGTTGGTAATCACCGCTTGTGGCTACCGCTTCATCTGTTATTTTCAGTACCAGCCGAAGTCCGCCTCCTTCCATGCCCTCAATGGCGGAGTTTGGGTCCTGCAGGCCGATTAGCCAATACTCTCTGCCTTTCGGCGGCAAGCCGAAGCATCGAACGTCGCCGCCGATATCGACCATTGCCCCGATTGCTCCGCAGCGCTGCGCGGCCTCGATTGCCTTGTCGATAGCATATCCTTTAGCTATGCCGCCCAGGTCCAGGAGCATGCCTTTTTCAGAAAATTTCACTGCCTTGTTTTCATTGTCGAGTTTCAGCTTTTCAAAACCAACCTTCGACCTGGCCTGTTCGATTTGTTCTTCGCTGGGGGTAGCTTTGCTTTCTTTTGCTTTCCGAAACAGAGCAACGAGCGGCCCGACAGTAATATCGAAAGCTCCGTCGGTCATTTTACTGAATTCGACACTTCTTCGCAGGACTTCGTAGGTAGGTTCGCTAACTTTAACTGATCTATCGAACGCATCTCTGTTAGCCCGGCTGATTTCCGAGTCGTTCTTGTAATCGCTCATCAGATCGTCAACCTTGCGAATTTCTTCCAGTGCGGCTCGGACACTTTTTTCTGCTGTGCTCGAATTTTCCGCTACGGCGACTACATGAGCGAATGTCCCCATTATCATTTGATAGCTGCTATCGGCTTCAGCCCGGTCTTTGCCGGCAAAAGAAATAAACAATACGACGATTAGGGAAATACAAACGAGTATGACAATAATACGGCCGAATATATTCATAAGTAGCCTTTCTATAAACAGGAATTGATAACGAATAATTGGCTGAGAATCAATAGAAATAAGTCACAAATCAGTCTATAATGCAGTTATGTTACAAAAGAAAGTGGAAATAATAGCTCAGCAGGTTGAGCGCGAATTTTTGCCGTTCGTTCGCAAGCCCGGCAGGTACATCGGCGGCGAGATAAACCAGATAAAGAAGGTCCTGGCGCAATGTGAGCTGACGGTTGCATTATGCTTTCCCGATATTTACGAAGTTGGAATGTCTCACACGGGCCTTGCGATTATTTACGATTGTCTGAATAAGATCAGTGGAATCGCCGCCGAGCGTGTTTTCGCACCCTGGCTCGATGCTGAGAAGGTGATGCGTGAGAAGAGGATTTCTTTATTCAGCCTGGAATCCAAAGCATCGTTAAAGGGTTTCGATGTCGTCGGTTTT
>JAFGPJ010000142.1 GCA_016936275.1 Sedimentisphaerales bacterium | reverse complement strand
TTAAGGCGATGTCGTAATCGTTCGCTGTTCGTCCGCCCGTTCCCCAAGCCTCGAAGACCTGCCCTGCAACATACCAGACGTCTGCTGCTGCATTGCGAACAACGGCGTACAACGTATTACCTGATGCGTAGTTTATGTGTATTTCATTTGCCATATCTGAATCCTCCCCTGCGGATGCGTTTTATGCTTCCTCGCTCCAGGTTCCATTCTTGGCGATAGTTGCCCAGTTACCGGCTGAATCAGCGATGATTGTTAGTGAAGCCCCAATTGTGTTAGCTGATTTGTACTTATCCGCCGTCTGGCCGGAATCGTCACGAATTGCCGCTGTGCCCGGATCGATGCGTAACTGCTGGGCCGCCTGCACGGCGAAACTGAACATCGTTCCCGCAGGCGCCGAAGCGGGTAAGGTCAACGTTACTGTTGCTGTAGCACCAAGGTTTGTATGTACGCTGCCCGATTCGGACGCTGTTAGTGTATCGTCGTCGGTGTGGGCCTCGATGCTTTTCTTTATCCCGCCGGCGCCATACGGCATTATGAAATTGTGCCCGGTGCGGCAGTCGATTATCGAGTCAATGTCACCTCCTGATGTACAAATCTGTGCCAGGCGGATGTGCGGTGTCGTGGCCATATCGGGAAAACCGCTGTATTCGTCGGTGACGAGTGTGCCTGACGAGTTAAGGTAGATATAAATGTTCGCTTTATCGTCGGCCAGCGCATTGCCTGTCGAGCCTGCATAGTTGATTAATGTGTTGCCCAGCCAGAACTTTCCCGGCTTGACTCCGATGTCGAGGCCGCCTTCGTCATAGACTCTCAGGTCATTCGCACGCTGTGTCGCCAGCAGCAGCCGGTACAGCAGCTTTCTAAAGTGCAGATAATACGGCGCCGTCCCGGTCGGGATGTATTCTACGCCGGTCTCGCTGTCGGACTGCATATTGAGCAGCTCATTGTCAGATGGATACGATTCAGCCATAATATTCCCCTTGTCTTTTATTAATTACGCGTTGTTCTCTATATTGAGCACTAATTGATTGGTCTGTTTGTCGAACGAAGAAATACTCAGTCCCTCAGCGGGTCTCGCCGCTGGTGTCACTGTAATCGGTCCGGTTTTGCTGCCTGTGCTTTGCCTGCCCGATGCATCCCTGATTTTTATGCCGAACTTATAAGTGCCGCTCGGCAGGATCGGGCTTGTCCATTCGATTGTGTCTGCATCAAGGCCGAGCTGACCATAACCGAAGCTGCCTTTGCCGAAGCCGACCGCTGCGGCTGAATCCCATCCGAAATCGCTCAGGCCGAATTGACTCATGGCGAATCCGGCTTTGTCCTGCCGGGCCGGCCAGATTTGGATTGGTGCTTTGGTGATCGGATTTTCGTAGTCTATTTGACCTGTACTGTTGTCAAAGTAAATCTCTGCGGAAGCGTCCATTGGTAAATTCTGGCTCCGTAACAGCGTAATTTTAACGCGTCCGTTGTCAACCGATGGAGGGTCAAGCTCGCTGCTGAAATCCGTATCTGCATATTCTGAATCAACGGCAAAGACCTCGATCCGAACGCCACACTCCGATGAAGTTGGGACAGGAACGAGCAGTTGCCTTTGAAGACTATCGAGTGTTGATCCCGCATATCTACCGTTTACATATACCTGGTGGAATTTGTCGCTCCAGGTTGATTGCCATTTGACCAATGCAACGCGAGGCTCTTTGACGTACTGACCATTCATCCGGATACCTGCTGGCAGGTCAAAAGCTTTTACCGAATCTATGCCGTCGCCGTTAAGTGACATTTCTTCTGTGTCCTTTTCCATGACCCCCGGTTAAAACTGGGGGCTAAATATGTGGAGCCTTGTTAAACCAGTTGCGTGTAGATGATTTCATAGTCGGTGACGATGCTTGTGCCGTCGGCGTGTTCAGTGCCTTGTTTGAGAGAATCCATACGTAGGTTGCAAATTTCCTGCCCGTTATTCGTCACAAGTGTATGTGTATTGCCGTCGATGAATGTTGCTATCTTGCTGATTCTTTCCTGAAGCTTTGCTCGGCTTTTTGCCCGAAGTGTGCCGGTTTGCTTGATCTTCCTGCCGCCTTGTCCAAGATCGATACTGAGCGTTCCATCAAGTCCGGGCACAGTCCTTTCTATTGAATCCCGGCGAAAACTGCCTGCACTAATTTCCAATGCCTGCTCATCAAATAAAATAATGTTGTCTAATGTGGTTTTCATCTGTCTTCTCTTTGTAAACTAATCCCTCACTAATCTTCCGGCCGCCCCGATCTTGGTGACATCTGCCAGACCGTCTGTGCCGGCGTCAATACTAAGCCGGCATCGCCCCCTGGCTTTGGCGGAGAGCTTCTGGTAGTACATACTCTTGTTCCAGTAGTTCGGCTCTTTTGTTTTGCCGGCCAACATCGCATATACGCTTGATATCACGGCGAAAACAGACGCCAGCCTCAGCACGGTCGTATCCTGAATATCATCGGCGTCGATGTCACTTGCCGGGTTGCCCGGTCTGATGCCGAAATATTCTGTCAGTTGAAAACCGACCTCGGCGGCCTGCGGTCCGAATGTGCTTATACGATAGGAAATATTTGTCGCAGCCGGGGGCGGCACGGCTGTATCTGCCGAATCGGCCCTGACTACTGATATGCTTAGCTGTGTTGACGAATCCACTGAGACAATTTCATACGCTCCGTCCAGTGAGCCGTCCGCCGATTGAAGATATGCAACACCGCCAGCCCGGACCTGTGCGGCTATGAAGTCCGCCCCGCTTGCCGTCAATGTTGTGCCGCTGAGGCTCGCTCCTGTTCCGGCCGCCAATACCTGCCAAGGCAGATGCAATTCGCCAAAAAGGATCGGCTCATATTTCAAAATGTCGGCATCGTTTGAAAAAATAACCATTTTTGTTCTTCTCCATGCGAGAATGGAATCCCGCGTTATGTGCGGGATTCCTGTTCTCTTGTTTCCCTCAATAAATCGGGTTGATACTTAGCTGGTGCTCAGATCCCGAATTAGGCCGTGGGCCGCTTCGTTTTTAAGCTCCAGGGTATATTCGCCAATCAGCTCGCCGCACTCGTAATCGCCGCTGCTGGCCAGTGGCTTGAAATGGAAGCTTCGCCCGGCCAACGGCAGCACGTTAATGCGCGATGAATCGAGAAGCAGCACGGCATCCTGCTGCATCCATCGTGTCGTGACAATTCTGCACATGCCAAAATCGCTTTCGTAGATGCTGATCATGTCGGTGAAGGTGGTGTCATTCGCTCCATACGCCCGGCTGTCGGAACAGAACGCGTTTATCTTACGCTTCTGGAAGCCGCCGACAACAATGAGGTCCACTTTGCCGCTGCTGTTTTCCCATATCTTCCTGAGCACGTAGTTAATCTTTGCCTCATCGAGATCGGAGCCGCTTGGAAAGCCGCTGTCACCCGTATGGAAGATGTTTGTCGAAAGGTGCTGGATAATACCCTTCATCGACCGTCTGACTGAGCCGCTGCCTTCAGGATTGCTCGAAGGCTGGCCGGCATTGATGACGGTGTTTTCCAGGTCGCGGACAAGCTCCCGCAGACGTGACTGCTTTTGATTGTCCATTTCGTCCGCAAGACCTAACTGGCTGGCTGCCAGGTCTGAGCCGCTGACTTCGACTGTAGCGGTGAATATCTGTGTGTAATTGCCGCATCGGCTGCGGCTGGTGAATCTGGCGTTGGGTTTGTCGTCTCCTTCGAGAGCGGCATTGCCAATGATGTTGATTACCTGATTGTCAGCCAGGTTCTCGGCTGTCGTGCCGGCGTAGCTGCGAACTACTGTTAAAGTATTCGTGCTGATGCCGGTAACCAGCATCAATTCCTCGCTGCCTTCGATTTGAATCTGGTCGCCGATGCGGAACCGGCTGCCGTTATCGACGACAAAATCAGTGTCGGCACTCGGGTCGCTGAACGTGCTGTCGTTTACGGCATCCTTATTGGGCAGTAGCTCATCTTCAAGCCATTCGTGATGCGTGCTGGTTGCCTCTCGTACCGGGTCGCCTAAGGCGTTAAGCAAAGGCGTCTCGTAAGGCGAGACAATACCGACGAGGTCCGAAACGTCCTCTGCCAGCTCGGGTAAGGTCGTTCCGGCCGAATATGTTGCTTTTCCTGTAAATGCCATTTGTTATTTTTCCTTTCTGAACCCCCCCAGTGAAACCGGGGGCTAAATATTTTTTGGTTGTTACTTGCTACAAGAAGTTTCTACGCAGTTTCAGATACTCGTGCAAATCTGTTCGGCTGCCGGTTGTTGCAGCTTTTTTTGCCGCTCTTTCGAGCAACGTTTGACTGTTTGTTGCTCGATCTCTTGCTCCAGCGGTTTTCGTTGGTACCGGACCGGGGCTGCCGGCGTTGAACAGAAATTGCTTTTCCTTCTTCAACTGCTCTATCATGCCGGTTACATCCGCATCGTCTTTGTCCTGCAATCTTGCTCTGGCAATCAGCACGGCTGTTTCCAGATCGACGGCTCCGGCGGCGGCTAATTGCCTTGTGAGCTTTTGTTCGGTCTGAATGTCACTCAACTGCTCGGAAAGCTCCGCCGTTTGTGTTTTTGCCTGGGCCAGTTGCTCGGTCAGCTCTTCAATTTTTTTCTCGGCGCTCTGTGCCCGCTTGCGATAGCGGATTGATTCGGCCACCGGAACAAGTTTTGTGCTGTCATTATCGCTTGTCGGCGTTGTGTCTTCTGACAATAAATCCTGTGTCTCAATCGGACTCATAAATTCTCCTTTGTGAATTACGAATTTAGAATTCAGAATTTTGAAATTGAAATATTCTTATTCTCAATTCTCCATTCTTCATTCTCAATTCTTATGTTTCGTATCCTAATTCTCTGAGCACCTGCTCAGCCGGTACGCCCAGCTCTTTCTT
>JAFGPJ010000016.1 GCA_016936275.1 Sedimentisphaerales bacterium | reverse complement strand
TGGTCTCCATTGATAACAGCATCAGCTAATGCCTTCAAATCTGCCATTCCGGTTCACCTCAATAAAATAACGATCCTGTTGATATTATTTAAACCTACAATTAGAGGAGTAATTAAACATGATTTACTTATTCAAAACAAGCCCTAAATTGAACTTTTTTAGTGGTATGAGTAGTTTTTTCCAAGCCCAGGAACACATAGAAAAGCGTAAATCAATACGATTAATTCGGAGCAGTTCTATAATAAACCTGCTTGCACTATTGTTATTTTAATTTATGTATTTTCGTGCCGATATAGGACTTGCTATCCTGAAAGCTCCTATAAAATCATCGCGACAATACAATGATATCAGAGATGTCCTAAAACAGGTTAACTAAGCTAAAGCATTTTCTTTGTAATGCCGAAATCAATATTGCCGAATTGGCAGCAGGGGGGTGAAGAAAAATTCCGTTTTATGAATGGTCGTGAAAGCATGCTTAACATTCTTTTCAATAAAGAGGGTGAATGATGACGGCTCAATCAAGGCAGACAAAGGTCCTCGTAACACTGCTGGTTTCAATAATAGTCTGCACAATAATCTTAAATATGCTGGGCCACAATCCTCCTTCTGCCGGCGCTTTTTGCCTTTCACAGTATTACCGCCTTGTTCCCGTTGACAAACTGGTTAGCTCGCGAGACGTCATGCGGCTGGGATACTGGATGGGGATCGAAATTTACTTTAGCGAATGTAAAACAAACAATCGAGTTGTATCCGGACCTGATTTAAGAATGGGAAAGTCAGGCTCTTTGTGCAGTATTTCGAAACAGGAGGGAAATAGCTGTCATTTTATTATCCACAATGGACATACCGGCCACGATGGCCAGATAGAAACAACGGTAAAATGGAATCAACAACTTCCGGCGGATCGTTCTACGGAGAATATAAGGTATCAAAACGGACATAA
Organism: Sedimentisphaerales bacterium; assembly: GCA_016936275.1. Lineage (GTDB taxonomy): Bacteria > Planctomycetota > Phycisphaerae > Sedimentisphaerales > Anaerobacaceae > JAFGPJ01. The sequence continues at coordinate 10,049 of JAFGPJ010000016.1, read as the reverse complement.
TGTGCAGACTATCTACATCTGCGTTGCAATGAATGGCCAAAGTACCCAACCAACCAATTTCCAGATAAAAAGAGCGCAGATTCTTATAGATAAGCTATGCAAAGAATTTAATATTGACTCTGAGTCGGTAATCTATCCCAATAGCTGGCAGTATTAATCAGGCTCCGCTAAATGCAAACTTGTCACGCGCGGATCAAAGTCTGTTGCAGTTCTCTTTTTGCATTCATATAGGACTTAAGAATTGCTTGCTCCTATAATAACGCTGAAAAGTCAACTTAACTTGGGTTATATACGAACAGGCAAATCTACGTAAAGTATCATTTTTGTAAAGCCGAACTACGAATGATTCGGTGTAGCATCAACGAGCTAAGTCGTTGCCGCCGGAAAAGTTGACCTTATGAAAGGAATCGAAGATGATGCCGAACATAGTATTTGGCTGGTTCAGCATGGACATGGGTATTGACCTGGGCACGTGCTCTACACTGGTTTATGTCCGTGACAAAGGTATTGTTCTGAATGAACCTTCGGTCGTTGCCGTTCGCAAAGGGACTAATGTCGTCCTGAACAACGGTCAGGCTGTCGGGATTGTTGCACATGAAATGTTAGGTAAAACGCCCGGCTCGATTAGCGCGATAAGACCGCTGAAAGATGGCGTAATTAACGATTTCGAGATAACCGAGGCCATGCTGACCTATTTTATTCGCAAGGCACACGGCGGCGGAATTGTCCGGCCTCGAATCGTGATAGCCGTGCCCGGTGGAATTACCGATGTCGAGCGTCAGGCGGTTATCGGGACCGCCGAACGTGCCGGCGCACGCAAGGTATATCTGGTTGAAGAGCCGATGGCGGCCGGAATAGGGGCCGGTCTGCCAATCGTGGATCCTACCGCTTCGATGATTGTCGATATAGGTGGAGGTACTACGGAAGTGGCCATTATGAGCCTTGCTGACATTGCCTCATGCGAATCAATTCGAGTCGGCGGCGATGATATGGATGAAGCTATAGTCAATCACCTCAAGAAGACATATAACCTGCTGGTCGGCGAGTCAAGGGCAGAAAAAGTCAAAATGGAAGTCGGCTCTGCAGCCCCGCTCGAAGAAGAGCTGACGATGGAAGTCGCCGGCAGGGACACCATCTCGGGGATGCCGAGAAAAATTGTCGTTACGAGCGAGGAAATCCGCGAAGCTCTCAAGAGCCCGATTGCTGCAATCCTCGATACGGTTATGGCAACGCTCGAAAAGGTCGAGCCGGAATTGGCCGCAGATCTCATTGACAACGGCTTATATATCTGCGGGGGCGGATCATTGCTGAAAGGAATGGATACGGCATTGGCAAACGCAACCGGGCTGAAAGTCCAGATAGCTGATGATCCGTTGAGTTGTGTTGCCCGGGGAACCGGCATATACCTGGAGAACCTGGAACTCTGGAAGGAAACGATGGATCGCAGCGAATACGGATCGCAGCAATATGCGGGGCATCGGGTATAAGATGAAATCAGATTATGGCCATAAGGAACAATAGAGTCCCTGATCGAGTTTTATTCATCTCGCTTTTCCTGACCGGGCTTATTTTCCTTTTTGCACCGCAGAAAATAACAGGTAAATTCCAGTTCGCTTATGTTCGGATTTTCTGCTGGCCTTTAAGTATCGGCAGAGACATTTCGCTTTCAGCATACGGACTCATGGCTTCGGCGGAGGGTTCAGAAGAAGATGTTATCAGCCGTATCAGATACGACAAGCTCCATAACCGTCTCGCTAATGTCACCGAGTGGCTCAGGCAGGAACGCCAAAAGGTCGAAACGCTGTCGGGGCTGCGCAACCGTACTGCCTGGCAGGGCGTGAAATTCGTTCTGGCCGACATAATTACCTCGACTATCGACGGCTTGCACAGCGAGCTTATTATCAACCGCGGCAGCCAGGATGGACTGGTCGTCGGTCAATTCGTTATGGCTGACGAAAGTATCATCGGAACAGTTTGCAAGGTGGATAACCGCACGGCACGAGTCCGGTTAATAACCGACCCGGCGTCACAAATTGCAGTCAAGATAGAAGGATTAAATAAAGACAGAATCCTGCAGGGCACCGGCAACGATTCCGCCGAAGTCAAACTGCTACCGACCAAATACAGGGTTGAAGTTGATGAGGTAGTTTACGCCCAGAAAAAGCCCGGATTCCTGAGCACACCCATTATCGTAGGAACGGTCGCCCAATGCGAAAGCAACAAAGATAATCCCCTGCTCTGGGACATAACCGTCAAACCCGCATGCGACATTGCGAATCTGACCGAAGTGTCCGTCCTCGTAATGAATCCACTATAAAAAGCATCGTATTCCACTGTTCCTGGTTTTATTATCCATCTTTGAAAACTACAAGAGCACAATTGAGTATCAATCATGCCGCTTAAAAAGATTGCCATTTGTTAGTCTTTTAGTTTTTTTGTTGTTTTAAATTTAATAGGCATGGTATCCCCGGATAATAACACAGCGTAGGTATATATCATACTGCTTTTGTGGAATAAGACCTTAAGACTGGTTCTGAAGGTCTTGCTTTCGATTTATGGCTTTTGAGAACCTTAAGAGCATCCTTTATTTTCTTTTTGTCACCCCGGCGAAGATTTAGCTTCATTCCTTTCTGTCCGCCGAGCCTTTCCAGGATTTCGGACAATTGTTTCGGCAGGCCGTTGCTGTCCTGCTCCAGTGTTCCAAGAAGCCACCTGCCGTACTCTCCGACCTGTCTTGGCGGTAGAATAATGGCCATTCCGTGCTCATACTCATTATTCAGTTCTATTTTTACGCCAAGCTTGCCCAAATCGCTTGCTGAAAGCGTATAGCCATCTTTGTACAGGAATGGCGGCAAGGCGGCACTGGTAAATTTCAATCGTTCGTTAGATTTTGCACTGGTTTGAGCAGATAGCGTTACCATACGAATTACCTTTCACACTCCCCAGCCTGGAATTAAGATTTGTTTTATGTAAGATTTTCCCACCCATTCAATGTATGTCTTAAAGAGTACATAATGCTGTCTTATTTGTTGTTCCAATTATAAGACGCGATATCCAGGTAAAATGTTCTATATAAAAGACAAAAAAAGTCCAAATTGTTCGAAAGTTGAGCTTTTTAAATAAAATGAGGGTAAGAATGGGCTTAGTCAGGCATGACCTATACATAGTTCGTCAATTCTTTACATATCCTTGGTGCTCCTCCGGGGTGGTATGCCAGGTATAAATAGTGCCAAACAGGATTGGGTACGGCCCTATTCTTTCTTGAGCCAATCCTGGTACTGTTCCCAATCAGCTTCAATGGCTGCCTTCTGGATATTTTGAGCAACTCTTTCGAACCCAACTTCGGCCGAATATATAGGGTACTCGGCCATGGAGATTACGTCCCGGAAATCCTGAATCGCAATCTTTGTGTATCTTGATAGCTCCTCAAGTTCACCGTTCGCCAGTTTAAGAACGGCAAGTCGAACGCGTGGACTGCCCGGGCGGGTCCATTCCTGCTTTCCATACTTTTCAAGAATATCCATTGCCTCAGACAACTTGTCCATTCCAAAGTCGCGAAGCGCGATCCGCTCGACGTCTTTATCCGTGACCTTTGGTACAGGTTGTTCCATCGTTTCTTCTTAGCCGAACATTGAGCATGAAGGGTTTTTGTGGAACGTAGCAAACAAAAGTCCCTCTAAATGCTCATGTAAGAAAATATCACTTACCTAAAATTGGACTGGGCACCTTTAATTCCCCCTAAATTTTAATCCGCTGCCACATGAACAAGGTTGATTACGACCAATTTTCTTCTCTTCCATGATTAATCTATGCTAACGCAGTAGATAACCAGATGGCAATAGCGGTAGCTATTGACGGTCCGAGTTGATCCGCATGTTAGACCTCACCTTATTGTGGCGGCGTAACTTTTGGTGCCTGGTCTTTATTCAATTCAACAAGCCCCTTTAAGAGCAGATTATAATGACGCGAACGGTGTTCACGGTGCATGCGGTATAGACAACACATCAGCACTAGGAATATGATAACAGGAGGCCCAAAACATGGGAGGGTGGTCTTCAAGGTACTGAGTGTTGCCTTGCCAGCAATGAGGTCGAATAGTAATTTTATCAAAAGAAAAGCAAACGACGCACCCAAGGCAATTGCGGCGTTACCATACGCCTCCATAATCACAACCATTCGCTCATGTTCACGCACGCCTTCAATTTTTGCTTTCATGCGGAACTGCATGTACTTGTTGTACCACGTTTCCAAGTCGGCACATTTAGGCAGATATTGGATAAGTTTGACCTTTTCCCCGAAAGACTGAAGGCCAAATGCAACAATCCACGATAGGCCGAAAAACCCTATCCAGACTGAAACTGGCACTGTTTTGATAAGGTCGACTTTTGGAGGCCATGGGACACTAGATCCAATGATTGTAACAAGTAGTATTGAGCCTGGAACCATTTTCCCGAGGGCATCCCGTAAAACAAAACGTGAGTAGATAGTGTCAACAAAATTTTCACCTTTATCCATTCGATGATCCTCTATTTCTATATATGGCATGTGAGTACAACTAACATGTTATTATATGTTTTTACTGAGAACACTGTATAAGATATTCTTGAAATTGGCCATTGACAACAAAAATGTGGAAAAATAGAATGATCATTATCTCGATAACACAGGAATATAAGAATTATCAGTAAAACTTGATCGTAACACACTCACGCAGTCTCCATCCCCGTCGGCGTTTTACAAATTACGGGCCCGATAGAGAACCTTTGCTCATGGCTCAAAACGTCAGGGTATAGTCGCGAAAGACAGTATATATCTGCAGCAGCCAGACATGCAAGAGAAAATTTTCGCTACTGGGGATTAAATCCGCTGGAAAGAAGGTTGGAAAAACTTTTCAATCCCGCCCTATAAAAACATTTCACTTTTGCTAAAACCACTGTAATTGAGTTAAAAATGGTCTTTTGCCTGCTATATGGTTGAATTTTGAGGGCGATTTCGGTACAATGTTGTTAACAATTCAGGGATGAGTGAGGCTTAAAGACAGCCGCGTAGCAGGAGGGCGTATCAATTGTGATGGGGGAGAAGTGGTGAGAAGAAGAATCGTTAGAAGCTCAAGCGGTAGTATCTTTAACCGGATAACCATTCTGGTTATTGCCTGCGTTCTGAGCTTTCTCGCCGGTGCAGCTTATACAAAAGCCGACATGCCGATAATTCTGTCCAATCCTACAGTTACCGAAATGCAAACCGATATTCAATCCTCATCCGATGAATCTGAAGTTCAGACTGAATCTCATCAACCTGATGCTTTAGCTTTTCCGGAAGAGCCGAAAAGCGAACCGGCCGAAAAGTGGCGGATCGTGAGAATGAAAGTTACCGGCTATTGCCCCTGCTCGAAATGCTGCGGAAAGCATGCAGACGGCATCACAGCAAACGGTCATAAAATCCAGCCCGGCGATACTTTCGTTGCCGCCGACAAAAGATTCTCATTCGGCACGGAAATGGTCATCGAAGGTTACAACAACGGCCAAATCGTTAAAGTCCTCGACAGGGGAGGGGCGATCAAAGGAAACAAGCTGGATGCGTTTTTCCACACCCACCAGGAAGCCCTTGAGTGGGGCGTCAGGTACATCGACGTCAAAGTCCGCGACATTTAATGCCGGCTATCACGGCCAGATTTGATTTTCAAGCCAGTGGTCTGCAAGCAGAGCAAAATCTCCAAAGTCGATTTTATTGTCGTCGTTCAGGTCCGCTGGCGTCAACAATCTCTGGTCAAAGATTCCCGTGCCGTCAGTAGCGATGTATGCAATTTCCGGCCCAGTCAGAGCATAATCATAGATAAGGAAATCGTCGATAGCTCCGTCGTAGCCGCCGTACCACCCGTTGCCGATTTCAAAAGAGGTGATTCCTGAAATGGGTGAATATGAGCCTGTCCGACTGGCATAAAGCGCCCCGTTAAGGAAAATCTGCATTACTCCAGTATCGGCATCTTTTGTGAAGGCCCAGTGGTTCCATCGTCCAAACCATTCGGCTGGGTATCGATGTTTTCCGCTGAGCTTATTGTCGAAAGACCAGGGGCTTCCGCAAGCCCAGTGATATACGCCAGGCCGCCTCCAGCAGCCGAGATGAATTGCTATCGCGGGATCTTCGCTGCCATACGTATAATTTGTACAGAAGAGCGTGTCTGTATGGTACTGTGAGTCCGCGCCGATTTGCCAGAATGCGATTGTTATTGCTTTGCTGATTTTTGAAAATGTATCTGCAGCATTGTAAACTTTAACTACATCTTCGCTGCCGTTGAAGCTGATTGCCTTGCCGAACACACCCTGTGTATAAGTATAAGTTGCTTTAGGTCCATCGGCGTTGCCGGCGCTGTCATTGACGTTGTCGTCAAATTCGTACCAGGCCACTGGTGCGTTGGGAGCGGCTACAGGGTAAACTTTATATCCTGTGTCAAGCCAGTTAGATGTCATTTCTTCAAGGTCACAGTAATTGACGAGGCAATCACTGTTGAAATCGGAGTTCGATATGTTTTCTTTTAGGCATCGGGGTGTGTACAGCCTTATGTCATCGAATAAAAATTTGTCGTTGAAGCTTAAGGATGGGTTGTTTGAATCCGAATAAAATCCGATTTCCATGCTCTCAATATTGCTCAGGTCGATGTCCTGAAATTCCTGAAGATCGATTCTCCAGGGATACCAGAGATCGTTCGTGATATTATTGGAATCTATCGGGTAAATCGCAAAGGCCTCGTTGTTTCCATCATTAAGAGCAATATAGATATAGCTTGAGGCATAACTGTTTTGGGTTATATCGCTAAAGAATAGCTCTAACGCCTTCATGCCGGTAGCCGTCCAGTCCTGTGGTGGAGTAAATGTGCGAACAACATTTTCAGTATATTTACCAGTACTGTAATCTCGCAACCTTATAGCCATCGACTTCTTGCTGCATTTGTGTGCATAATTCTCCGAAAGACCAACGTTGGTGTTCTTCCACGTATCGGATATCTTGTTGCGATCGGAACCGGTTGATGAGTTATACTGCTCAAAATCGTCGATGACCAGATAATCGGTTGTCGTAAAACTCCAGACTTCGCCGGGCCATACATTTTGGCCGTTGACTTCGTCGATCCGCCAATAATAAGTTGTGCCTAATTCGAGGCTGCCTGGATCGAATGTATTGGCGTCCTGCGGTTGCTGGAATCCGCTTGTGCCTATATCAGAAATATCCGTGCCTAAGTGAACAATGTGTTTGTCTGCAAATTGTCCTGTTGACCAGCTTAAAATAGCATTGATCGATACGTTTTTAGCACCATCGACAGGCAGCGGATTGCAGGCAGCTTCGCCGCAATCGGTACAGATTCTTGCTTGCACACTGGCTATATCGAATCCGTGAGCTTCTCCGCCATAATCTAATCCAAGGATGCGGATAGCGCGTGGTTCGAATGGCAAATCAATGCCGGAAATATCAAAACTGATATGAGTCGGATCAACTCCAACTCCACTGCTGGGATGGCCGGAAGTAGCAATATCGATCAATTTCTCCTGATCCGCAGCATCTGTTAAGAAGATAAGTGCCTGCTCACTCACCGGCCCCAGCTCGATAAGCTTGATATCATCACCCGGACCATTGATAATCGGGCCGCGAAATTGTAACTCGACCCAATGGTCCGGTGGCAGTGTGACTCCAGATTTTTCTGACAGAGGAGGACCTACAAGCCATTGCTCCGGTACGACCATAGTCGGCCCACCATAATTCCCATCGATATCCATGCCTGTCCAGCAGCTATCGTCGGCATCATAGGCGTCGACCAAATAGCAGGGATATCCGAATGCTTCTCCGGCCAGAGTGGCTGCCTTGAATGTGAAAGCCAGGTAAATGACTGCCAAAATTAACGAATATCCTTTTTTCATGTCTTACCCTCCAGTCCCGACACAGAATCGGCACAGGAATTATCCATGTCATCAGCACTAAAAAATTGTATCAATTTCGCGGATATAATGCAAGAGAAAATGACATTATTATTGCTATTCGTTGCCATGTAACCGTAAGAGCACGGAAAAGGCTTGATATGTGAGAAGTTGCTGGTACACTTCCGATTGCACATTGTTGTGCTTCGAATTTGAGCCGTATAGCAAAAATACGAAATTTAGATGTTTGCTAAGGCGATGGGAAGGAACAAATAATGACTAATCACTCAGTAAGCCCGACAGGAGAGAAATTTGCTATACCTGAGCAAGGCGAATATTCAAAGGAATTCGAGCGTGTAGCGTCACTGGCCGAAGCGGCACGTAAGGACGGCAAAGAAATCGTTGTCGTCATGGGAGTAGGCTTTGTGGGAGCAGTGATGGCGGCTATTATTGCCGATACCGTTGATAAGCAAACCGGAAAGCCCGGCAAGTTCGTCATTGGTTGTCAACGCCCCAGCACCCGGAGTTACTGGAAAATCCCGTTGCTGAATCGAGGTATATCGCCCGTTAAAGCAGAAGATCCTGAGGTTGACCCGATGATTGCCCGCTGTGTGCTCGAGAAAAAGACGCTGATCGGCACATACAATAGCGACTGCCTCAAGTTGGCGGATTGTGTAGTTGTGGACGTCCAGTGTGATTATACGAAAAAAGAGCTGGGCAATATGCGATCCGGCAGGGCGGAGATGGCTGCCCTGGAGGCGACAATTAAGACTATCGGTGAGAAAGTGCCGCCGGATTGCCTGACGCTGATTGAAACGACGGTAGCGCCGGGGACGACTGAGTTCGTGGCTTGGCCGATTATGAAAAAGGCGTTTGCCGAACGCGGCTTAAAAACTGAGCCGCTGCTGGCTCACAGCTTCGAGCGTGTCATGCCCGGCAGGCAATATGTTGCATCGATCCGGGATTTCTGGCGTGTCTGCTCAGGCTGCAACGAACAAGCCAGGCATCGCGTCGAGAAATTCCTGCGCGAGGTACTCAATACCGAAGAATTTACGCTGACCGTAATGGATCGGCCGATAGAATCCGAGACGACTAAAATTGTCGAGAATTCTTATCGTGCTACAATCCTTGCGTTCCTCGATGAGTGGAGCTTGTTCGCCGAGCGAAACGGCGTAGACCTGATCAAAGTGATTGAAGCAATAAAAGTCCGGCCCACGCACAGCAATATCATATTCCCCGGTCCCGGCATTGGCGGCTACTGTCTGCCGAAAGACGGCGGCCTTGGGTATTGGGCGTATAAACATATTCTCGGATTCGATGACGACATATTCAAGATGTCAACTACTGCAATCGACATTAACGACACACGCGGCCTGCATGTAGCTGCGCTGACAAAAGATGCTGTTGAGGCTATGGGTCGGCAAGTTACCAGCGAGCCTATTCTACTATGTGGTGCGAGTTATCGGCAGGATGTTGCCGATACGCGTTATAGCGGCTCGGAGATAGTCGTTCGTAAACTCACTGAGATGGGGGCTGAGATGCGGGTGCATGATCCGTATCTCGATCACTGGTACGAGCTGGAATCGCAGGACACCTACCCGGCGCCGGGACATTCATGGGCAAGGTTTTTCCGGAATCAGGATGGCCTTGTTAATCTGCGGGTACAAAGCGACCTTGCTGAAGCGATTGCCGGTGCGCAGGCAATAATATTAGCTGTGCCGCATGCCCCGTATCTGGAGCTTGATCCAGACAAAATAGTCGAATGGGCGGGCGGACCACTGGCGGTAATCGACTGCTTCGGAATATTAAATGATGATAGAATCCGTCGCTATATAGAGCTTGGCTGTGAAGTAAAAGCGTTGGGCAGGGGACATATCCAGCGTATAAAAGAAGAAGTCGAAATTAAATAAAAAGTTAAAAAGGTAAAAGTAAAAAGAAGTCTGTTGAGATGGACGTGACGGATATTAAGGACAAACGAATTGCCATTCTCTCGCCGGTTGCGTGGCGGACGCCGCCTCGTGCTTATGGAGCGTGGGAAACGGTCGCCAGTAATATTACTGAGGGTCTTGTCGCTCGCGGCTGGAAGAATGTCACGCTGTTCGCCACTAAAGAATCTATTACCAGCGCAAAACTCGAAGGCTGGAT
>JAFGPJ010000141.1 GCA_016936275.1 Sedimentisphaerales bacterium | reverse complement strand
TTCAATCAAAGCTGTTTATAAACATAATGAGCATCCAGGGCCTTCTGAATTTGCACGCCGGCATCTTTCAAATGTGCCCTTGTATACGGATCAAGATTATCTTCTAATGTTCCTGAGAAACGATCGATTTTGTATTGTTTTATTTGTCGGAGTTTTTCCATGACCAGATTGGCAATGGGCTTGTACGCAGCCGTTCCGAAATAGTCAGACCTGCTAAGGTCTATCAGAAGTTCGAGATGCTCACGTTGCAGATTTCGCCGGAGGCTTGAAATCATCGGTTCGCGCGCCGTGTATTTTTTGGAGGGCTCCTGGTCGAGCTCGCTCCATATCTCATTGCTGATAGTGTCCAGCAATTCCGGCAGAGTCAGCGCATCTTCATCAGCAGGAATCAAAAACTCATTGTCGTAAATCCGGCGAAGTGTCGTCGGATACAACATCATCGCCAGAACATTCGCCTGAATCCCCATAATCCGATCATGAATCGGCCAGGTTGCGTCGCTGAGAGCGGAAGACGTAAAAGACATATCATCCAGCCATTTATCTACTGTCATCCGGCGTAGAAGGTCCGGCGTTAACCCGAACACCTCATCTCTGAAAGTATTTTCGATCACGAAGTTCAAAGCATCACGCTGTTTCTTGGCCGACACGACTTCTATGGGCAGGCGACCGCCTTTGTCTCCCTTCTTATCACGATAAACAAAAGCACCGCCCAGCCAGTTAGTCATCATGCTGACCGCACGCATCTGCATGCTGAGCGTCATCTCGTATGCTTTGCGGGTCTTGGCCCAACTGTCGCCTTCTTTAACAAGTTTTTCGATTATCCTTTCGCGATTATGCTGGGCAATACGCATCTGGTTGTGTGCAAAGTCCAGCGGATCTTTGCTGAAATCATAACGACGGGCAAGCGGATCGGGGCCGAACGTATCCTCATCCGTTCCGTACTGCAGCTCAGGCTCGGCCACGCGGGATAGTATGTCCTTAAGGCTTCCTTCGTTCTGAGTGTAGCCGTACTCGATGGCCCATATATCATAGGGCCCTACACCGATCATCGTGTAATCACCCTGAACCTCGCCGTCTTTGAAGTTCATGTTTACCGGCAGATAATCCATCACCGAGGCTGCAAGCGGCTTTTTGCCTTTAAGCTCCTCGCTGTTAATCTCTGCCATCGTATAGACACTCGAAGCCTTGAAATTATGCCGTAATCCCAGCGTGTGCCCAACTTCGTGACAAGTCAAATCGGCCAGCAACGGCCCGATGAAGGACTCAGGCATGCCGTCTATCATTGGCTCTTTTTCTTTTTCATCTTCTTTCTTTTTCTCTTTTTCTTTTTCCTTGTCTTTTTCTTTATCCTTGTCCTCATCCTGCCCGCCGCCTTCTTCGCCCTCATCGGCCATCAGAGCAAGATACATCCTAAACATAGCTACGTCAAATGCCTTACCACGGGCCAATGTGCAAAGACCGTTGACCTGAGACGTTCTGCCTATAAGACCGTCATATTCATCATCGCCGATCAAATCCGGATTTACCTGAGTCATCGGATGCCCTCCGTAAGGCAGGTGGCCATGTTTGGTAAGCTCCTGCATGATATATTCCCGCTGGGCCGGCGGAGCCAGCCGGATACGGGGGTCCCAGTTCGGATGATCCTGCAGCCATGCAAGAGTTTCAGGATTCATGCCTTCCATTGCTATCTCCGGCATAATCTCATGATAATTAGTCCAGAAATGGCGAATCCAGCCGTCCGTGAGAATAATGTCTGCATCGAGAATCTGGCCCGTCTCGGGATGCACCCGGCTGGGGCCGATGGCCGTGCCTCTGTTGTTGCTGAGCCAGCGGATGAAATTATATCTGACGTCTTCCGAATCTTTTTCCATATGAGCACCGGAACGTTCATCCTGATAATAGACCTCTATTGCGTTCGAGATACCGACATTCTCGAAGGCCTTGTTCCAGAATAACAGACCTTCTCTTACCCATCGGCGATAACGGACCGGAGTTGTATGCTCTATATAAAAAACTATCGGATCCTTAGGAGGACTAATTTTCAATTTGGGGTCCGCCTTCTCCAGATGCCAGCGATTGATATAGCGCACCATTGTTTCAGTATCTTTGAATTGCCCGAAGTCCTGGTATCCGGTTGTGAAGTAGCCGATTCGCTCATCCGCTTTGCGTGGTTTATAACCAGCCGTTCCGGAAATCTCGCTGATGGAATAGTGCAGGGTCTGGAGCCGCCCGTCCTCTGTAGGGACCTCGAAGGCCAGCTCGACATTCATCGGAAAAGCCTTGGCCTTTTTAATTTTTATCAATCTGGGATTGGAGATCCGAACACGGGGGCCGAAAAACTTATTAGCCTGACCGATAAGCAGCTCGTCCATATCAATCACCGGAGAGCCGCCCGACATTGTTTCAATCGGAACATCCAGGATCACACGGTCGGTAAACAGCCGCTCGACGGAACTCTTGGATTCCTGGTCACCTGTGGACTTGACTCGAATATTCGGCTCGATCAAAGCCAAACGTTTGTCGTAGCGTTCCCAATACACATACATATCGCCGGCCTGTAAACCGGCGAAATCTTCTCCGCTCGCGATAGTTAGAGCGATAAAAAACTTTTTCGATTTCGATATATAACCGGACGGTATAGCTGCCATCATCTGGCCATCCTTTTCCCGTGTCCAGATTTCATAGAGACTTCTCTGGCCGTCGGCCGTAGATATGACCTTCTCATAATCCTTGAGGACCTGATCCAAAGGTGGAAATTCAGGTTTGGGTTTCGGGGCGGCAGGTTTCTCGGAAGGGGGCTTTTCTGCACTTGTCACGACCGACGTCAGCATGGTGATGATAATTGCCAGGATAAGTAACGTGCTCGATATTTTTGATTTCAAATTATACATCTCGCAATCTCCAAAATTAAACAAAGATTTTTCATTCAAACATGCTCGGTTACATTGCCGTGTTCATCTTTATAACAGAGCAAACTATAATATAACCTTGCGCATCGAATGTCAAATGTAGTAAACCTGAGAACTCACAAAAGAATTATTAGATGATCAGACAAAATCACGAATCAAAATTGCAGAATATTTGAAAATAATCAAAGGATTATGGAAGGAAGTGTTATCGTATGGCTTTTATGGGACTATGCGCTGTATATTTAATTATTCGATAAAATTTGTAATAAACTCTCTAAGCTAATAATTTTTTGCCTAAAAATCGATTCATATAAACCGAACAGCAAAAGCAGACAAAACTGTCCGGAATATAATAATTTCAACTCGATTGATTAATTAGCAGATGTCTGGATATAGACAATAACCGTTTCCTCTCCCGTCTTCTTTTGGAAGAGAAAATATTTGCTGGAGCCCTGAAAACCTTTGCAATAGTTACAGATCTGGCTTCCCGAGGCCAATTGTAAGCAACCATATGGCCAGGTTGAACATAACCGGCAGAGTCTACCGCAGGTTCATCGAAAGACGGCTGAATATTGTCTATTTCCGGATCCCATACTCCATTAAAAATCACCGACACATCCTTGTGCAAACCTGTTTTATGCGTAGCCATTATTTATCCTTTCGGCCGAATAAAGTCCTTAGACGTTTGCACTATGAGAAAACCGGTCTTCGTGGTGAATAAAAACTTAAGGGCAATCCAAACACCCTCAGTTATCTAATCACCCTTCTCACAAGTATAATATAAAGGATTAATACCGAAATGTCAAAAAAAATTTACGTTTTTATGCAATTTTCGGCAATAAGCTTCAAATCATATATAGGACTACAGAATAAACGGCTTAAAACGTGATTCCGACAGAGAAAAGCTGCATTCACTTAATAATTTAATTAAAAAAACACAAAGTCCGCTATTCCGTAGTAATTTCATATTTAACAAGATCGGATTCAGGCTTACGCTCGAATATTTTCTGAGGAGCAGGCCAGTCCCATCCAACAACGACATAGACGTTATCTACCAACGCCATCTTCCGAGATGTGGTGTCATTATTCGTAATCTGCAACTGAAGCGAGCCGACCTTTTCAGCAGTCTCCACAAAACTTGTGACGTCCCATGAGTCAACGGCCTCATTCTTCTGCCCCTTACGAATGGGAGCATTTGCCGAAATCCAGACATTCGGATCATTAGGCCAGCCTGTTCCAACGTTCCATTGCATTTTGCCTGGGATAAATTGTTCTTCCTCGAAGTGCTCTATATAAACAACAACCGAAGAGACCGAAGCTCCTGCAGGTATAGTCACTCTGGAAAAATCATAGGAAATATACGATCCGGGTCTGATTTCTTGCCGCTTGTCGTCACTATCTTGAACAATATTGGCAGCTCCGTCCGCCGATAACTTCCTTCTTGTACTTTGATCATATCCGTCAACTATCGTCAAAGTAGCCGTCTTAGGCGGCGTCGGATTTACACTTACTTCAAATTCCTGAGTAACCGAAGACGGGATACTATTGCTATCCATCACTTTAACCATTACATGATGAGTAGCCTTTTGAGTTTCCATGGGTATCCACTGTATTAAGCCGGTCATCGAATCAATTTTCATGCCGGCAGGTTGGGCAACCAGGGAATAATTCAATGTATCTTCTTTATCAGGATCCATTGCCTGGACATCATAACTGTACAAAACATTTACCATAGCCTCGGTAACAGGTTTTGATGTAATCACCGGTGGATCGTTCGCCCCGATGACTTCAACTCTCACCACGGCCGCATCCTTTTCACCTGCCCGGTCCGAAACAGTATAGGTAAACGTATCAGCGCCAGAGAAATCTGCATGAGGCGTATAGGTTAACGTGCCATCATCGTTTTTAGCCACCATGCCGCCCCGGCCTTGGGTGATTTCGGATATTGTCAGCAGTTCGTGGTCCACGTCAATATCGTTGGCAAGCACGTCAATCGTCGCCGGTGTATCTTCCTGGGTCACGATTTTATCATCTCTCGCGTTCGGAGGATCGTTTACCGGCGTCACAGAAATCATTACGGTTGCCGGGACGCTGTCGGTCTTGCCATCGCTGACCCTGAATGTAAAGCTGTCGAGCCAACAGAAATTCGGATCCGGTGTATAAGTCAGATTCGGTGCTGTGCCGCTTAATTTCCCATGGTTCGGAGGCCTAAGTACGGTGTAGGTTAATGGATCTCCGTCCGGATCGCTGCCGGAAAGCAGAATGTGCGATACTGTGTCTTCCGGCACGCTAATATTATCTCCGTGTGCCACCGGCGGGTCGTCTGCCGGATTAACCAAAATCGATACGGTACCGGGAATACTGTCCAATGTGCCGTCGTTGACTCTATAAGTAAAGCTGTCTAATCCATTGAAATTCAGATTGGGCGTATAGGTCAAGTTCGGCTCGGTACCACTCAGTGTTCCGTTGGCAGGTTTTGTTAAAATACTATAGGTTAGCGGATCTCCATCCGGATCAGTACCTGTTAAAGTAACGGGAATCGGCATGTCTTCCATCGCCGTAATCTCGATGTTGCTGGCTACCGGAGGATCATTTACCGGAGTAACAGCAATCGAAACAGTTGTTACAGCACTGTCATTAGTACCGTCGTTTACCTTAAAAGTAAAGCTGTCCGGCCCGCTGAAGTTTTTGTTGGGCATATAGGTCAGGTTTGGTGCCGTCCCGCTTAGACCTCCATGAGACGGAACCGTAACCACACTATAAACCACAGTGTCTCCATCCGGGTCGGTGCCGGTCAAATTAATCACTATCGGCGTGTCCTCCGGCGTTGTAACCGATTGAATTTCCGCAACAGGTATGTGATTCGGAGTCAGGTTTATTGATACCGTTGCCGGGGCACTATCGGCGATACCATCATTCAGCACGAAAGCAAAAGTGTCCGTTCCTACGAAGTTCGAATCAGGCGTATAGGTCAATTTTCCGCTCGTATCAAAGTCCGGACCAAAAACCAGCGAGCCATGTTTGGGCTTGGCTGTGATTGAATACCGTAATGTATCACTATCCACGTCGCTGCCTGTCAGAGTAATAAGAGCAGATCTGTCTATTCTTGTCATTAGGGACTGGTGATTCGCTTTCGGGGGATCATTAACAGCCTCTATTGCAAGCGAAATGGTCACCGTGTTACTATCCGCCGTGCCGTCGTTGACCATGAAAGTAAAAGCGTCTTTGCCGCTGTAATTCGATTCCGGCGTGTATGTTATCTCGGATCCCGAGCCGCTCAATTTGCCATGAGAAGGACCTGTCACTATATGATACGTCAGTCTGTCCTGGTCGATATCACTGGCCATTAAAGTAATCGACACAGGATTATCCTCCTGCAGCGATACGTACTCAGGCTTTGCCACGGGCGGACTATTGGTCATGTCCATAATAATCATTAAAACAACAACGATGATAACTAAAATAATTGCCGCGATAGACAGAAAGCTGAATTTTCGTTTGAGGGATTTCAGACGAACAGCAGGCTGGGGACGTTGTTTTCGAAACTCTTTTGCGAACGAAGGCTGCAGAACATCGGCCTCTTCCATACTCTCGACTTCGTCGACAATTGCCGAAACTTCCTTCGGCGGCTTTCTCTTTCGTTTATACTCCGGATCGGTCACTTCTTCAGCCAGCGCTTTATAATCAGAAGCTCCTTTGCTTTCCGGAGCATAAGTAGTAATGGACTCACCGGCGCTTGGCGCTTCGGCCAGGCTTATAGAACTGTGAATAACCGTATCGAACACCAGATTGCCGAAATATTGCCTCATCTGCTGTTCCACCTGATGGCTTAACGCGGCCTTACTTTCTATGAAGGTAAGTAATATTCCCAAAATCTTTACCGAACTGGGGTAGAACCGTCTCCTGGCCATCTTGACTGTTTCAAGCAACTGCTTGAGACCTTCCAGCGCATAGTAATGTACCTGGACAGGCACTATCACATCGGTGCTGGCAACAAGAGCATTGAAAGTCAGCAGGCCCAGTGAAGGCGGACAATCGATAACGCAGAAATCATATTTGCCGCTGACGGTTTTAAGATGGTCGGCCAAAATGTATTCTTTTCGTTCTACGTCGTTGAGCTCAGTTTGAGCTTTTGCGAGCAGTATATTGCTCGGCGCAAGATCAAGACCTGTGATTTTCGTGTTCGTTATGATTTTGGAAATGTCAAGTTGTTTACCGGCAAGACAATGATAAATAGTTTTGTCCAGGGTATCAGGTTCGTAACCCAGGCCAAGAGTCGCGTGTGCCTGTGGATCAAGATCGACTATCAACACTCTATGACCCATCTGGGCAAGAGCGGCAGCGAGATTCACCGCTGTGGTTGTTTTGCCGCAACCACCTTTCTGATTCGTAATCACTATTGTTCTCATATTTCTCCCGTTAACTCGCTTCACGGACCGACCTAATAGACCCCTCCACATACCCTGATAACAGACAAGCCCATTAAGGGGTAAGTCAAACCAAAAAGTGATCTAATATTTATTACTACAGTTCGGAATACATAAATATCGACTTTTTCGACTTACGTCTCCTTCAAAAATACTGCCTTGTTTTATACTGTGCGATGGTTCAGCTATATCCAAAAACAACTCACGATATGTTATGTGACTTTCACCTGTAGAAAAAAAAACAATAAAACCATTGCCCTGCTGGCTTTAGCACCCTCATATACAGACAAATATTATCTATCGGCAAAACGAAAACCGCCGTTCCCAGCCACTTCATACAGTGTGTTATCGGAGAAGATCTCGAAATACCGCTATAGCAGAATTTCATCACACCTGCGACCGATAATAGGATATCACATTCACAACAAAAAGTCAAGACTTTTTATGCCAAACCGAGCAGGTATTTAGGACCTATTGAAAATTTCATCGGTTCGTAATCCTGCTGAACACAAAACACCATAGTTTTAGGACCAAAAACGGGCTTATTATTGTATTAAAACAGAAAATTTAGCTGTATATTAGGCGGAGAATACGAATCTATGGAATATGAACCTTGACGAGACCGAACTGTCTGCTGATAATGACACCGATTTACCATACTCAAATAGTCTTCAATATGCACTACACTAAAATGTTATGGATTTGGTTAAAAGGAGATTATGCATGATTTACAAGGTTTTTAGCCATAAGATGTTAATCGTAACGCTGATTATCGCGGGATTCACGATGGCTGGTTGTGTTAGCGTGCATACAACGGAAACACACAGCGAACCTTCAGAGCACAAAGCGATACATGATGGCAATAGAATACGTCTCGAACACGTTGCGATTAACGCCGAGGATCCTGCCGGGATGGCAAAGTGGTACTGTGATAATCTCGGCATGAAAATCACCCGCAAAGGCCCCGCTCCGGCCAATATGCGTTTCATTTCCGACGCGGGAGGCAATATGATGCTGGAGATATATCACAATCCGCCGGACGCCGTGCCGGATTACAGATCAATGAATCCGCTTTTGCTTCATATCGCTTTTATGGTTGACGACGTCGAGAAGACAAGACGCAGGCTCGTCGCCGCGGGCGCTTCAATTGCCACTGACATCACTGTAACCGACAGCGGCGACAAGCTCCTTATGCTTCGCGATCCCTGGGGCGTTTCTATACAGTTTGTAAAACGCGCCGATCCTATGCTTTCATTTTAGCAGATTATGAGCACAAGACGCGGGCTGATTTTCAGCTCAGCATTTCTGGCCGGTTATCTCCAGCACGGTCTGCCACAAATGACCTTCGGGATCGACTTTTTTCCTTCTCAAAACCGTCAGCGACGTAGGGACATGGACATAGTATTGATTCCAGTATCCGACGACCATATTTGTCCGTCCCGACATGCCCGCATGCACAGCGTTTTGTCCCAGCATAACACAGAACGCCGAATCATTTGCGTCGGCTGGCAGGCTGCGAATCATATAGCTGGGATCGATGTATTTTAAGGACAGCGGCTTTTTCTTTTGCCTGAAATATTCCGCGATTTTTTCTTTCAATATCAGGCCGATATCCTGGCGAATAACGTTGCCTGATGCATCTTTTTTCGCAGGGCCGTTTTGTCCTGTTATTTCACCGCCGGCACCTTCGGCAACAACGACTACTGCATGGTGTCTTTTATCCAGCCTTTTCTCCAATGCGTTCAGAAATCCGTCCTCTCCGTCGAGAACAAGCGGGACCTCCGGAATGAAGCAGAAATTAACATCGCTGTTGGCCAGTGTAGCATAAGCAGCAATAAAACCAGAATCGCGTCCCATCAGCTTGACCAATCCTACGCCGTTCCATGCGCCTCTGGCCTCCTCGTGGGCGCAACTGATTGCATCTCTGGCAGCCTCGACGGCGGTCGAGAAGCCAAAAGACTGCATGATGCCGGGGATGTCGTTATCGATTGTCTTGGGAATTCCGATTACCGATATCTTAATGCCTCTTTTGTTTATTGCTTCAGCCAGGTTCCGCGCACCTCGCAGCGTACCGTCTCCTCCGATAGTGAATAGCACGCCGATACCCATGTGCTCCAGGGTATCGGCCATTTCATTCGCATCCTGCGGGCCGCGGGATAACGAGAGAATGTCTCCACCTTTTATATGAATGTCGTTTACGAGTTCCGGCGTTAAAAGCAAAGGCGGCTGTGGTGCTTTGGAAGTCAGACCTGCGTAACCGTATCGGAATCCGTAAACGTTTTTTACGCCGTACTGCCAGATGAGACTCAGGGTGATAGTCCGCACGACATCGTTAAGCCCGGGACACAATCCGCCGCAGGTAACGACGCCGCAGTTAAGCTCGGCCGGATCGAAGAAAATCTTCCGGCGGGGGCCGGCCCTTTCAAATGTCGGAGGATTTTTTCGCAAATCCTGATAGTCTCTCAGGTCATGAGAATGTGGGTAAACAAGAACTCTTTCATCGTCATCGACAAAATGACGCTTGCTTTGTACCAGCGGAGAATCTATCGCCGGCGGGCCAATCCTCTCGATGGTCAAATCAGGTAATTCATCCGGTTTTATATAAGAAGCATCCATACAATATCCCTAATTATTTCCCGGATTATCCACCATAACCTGCTGCCTTGTCAAAGAGTTTCTGTGAGTCCTTACGGTTAAGCCATTTGTAAAAGAAATATCTGGACTGCCTTTTTTTTCGGACTATCATTATGATATATATCAACAACAGATCCCGGAAGCGAAGCATCCGGCACAAGTTGACCGCTTACGGGACCAGATAAGTGAACAAATAAGGCAATCTCGTCGAAGTAAACCATGGAAGGTTTTTATGGACAGTATGCTGCGAATATCTTCGGTTTTATTTTGTGTGCTTGCATTAACCGGCAGAGCACTGCCCGCAGCCGATCCGGCGGGGCTTCTCAAAGAGATTCGGCCTGCCGTAGCAACGGTCGTCACCTATGACAGCAACAAAAACATCTTAAATAAAGGCGCCGGATTTTTTATTAACGAGCAGGGCGATCTCATCACTAATTACGACATCTTAAAAAGGGCATATAGTGCCGTGGTCAAAACCTCCGATGACAAGGAGCATCCAATAAAACTGGTTCTGGTAGAAAGTGCGGATAGCAGTCTCGTGAAAGTATCCGTCGATATCCATGAGGATGCCGTTAAATCTGTAAAGCTTGCCGCATTAGTACCGAAAGTGACCGAACAAGTAATCGTACTCGACGGCTCAAGAAAAATAGAGCAAGCTTTTAACGGTGGTATCGTTATCGCCGTTCGAGACATACCATCAACGGGAAAGATATGCCAGATATCCGCACCGGTTTCGCCAGGTTCAATTGGCGGCCCCGTCCTCAATACAAGAGACGAGGTAATTGGCATGGCCGCCACGCGGTTGATAGAAGGGCAGGCCGTAAACTTCGCTATACCAATAGAACCTTTTCTATCTATTGACCAAACAGCAACCGGCAAGACTTTGAATCAATGGACTTCGGAACAGCAAACAGATGCAAACCAGGATTTATATCAGGACGGCATAGCTTTCGTGTGGGCCGGCAAAAACAAAAATGCGCTCGATTGCTTTAAGAAAGCTACCGAGGCCGATAAAAAGTTTGCCGGGGCATGGTTTTATATCGGCTATTGTTATGCCGAGCTTGGCAGCCATCTTTCGGCTCTGGAAGCTTACGAAACCGCCCTCGGCATAAAACCA
>JAFGPJ010000140.1 GCA_016936275.1 Sedimentisphaerales bacterium | reverse complement strand
TCCTGGCATCGCGAAGTTCATCTTCGGACGGCTTAGTGAATTTCGGCGTGTAGATAGTTATCGTGTAAATTATGGCTGAAAACAAACAGAGCAGAATAACGTCCAGCACGATGACGCCGAGAAGTTTGCCCAGGATGAGCTGGTAACGCCTGATTGGCTTGGTAAGGACAGTAAATATTTGTCTTTGTTCGATGTCGCTTGTTACCGTATAGATTGAAACGATGATTGTCAGCAGGCAGAGCAGGAAACTTGTCAGCGAAAGAGCGTAACTGACAAAAGTCTGCAGTCTGCCCCTCAACGTCTCGTCGCCCGTGGCGGTAATACCAAGGACCGGCAACAGGACAAGCAGAAGGATTGTAAAGACAACGGCCACTTTCATCCGCAAAGCCTGTTTAATAGTATTGATGGCGACAGCCCGAATACTATGCATCGCCGGAATCTCCTGCCTGCGGTTTTTCAGTATTGCTCTTGTCACGGCTCAAAGCGTCTGAGTCGCCAGTGAGTTTGTCCAAAATGTCCTCCCTGACCTGCTCCTGCCGGCGGGGTTGGGGTTCGACCGGTTCGGTTGTAATTTTTTCTTTTCTCGTAACGTCTTTGGGTTCAGATGACTCGGATGCGCCGGTCAATTTGCTCAGCAGCTTCTCATCGGCTTTAGGCATGTCACTTTCGACGGTGACTTTCTCTGTTGTCAGAATTTCTCCGGAAGTTTGCTTCGATATCGGCGCCGAAACAAGTTTATCCAGTATGCTTCCCATAACCTCGTGTTGTGTCAGGAAATCGCCGATTTTAGTCGTGCTGACCGCGCCGCTCGTAGGCTGGGCCTGCTGCTGAGCGGTTGTAACCGTTCTGATGAAGAATGTTTCGAGCTTGTCCATCGGGGAAGCAACTTCACACTCGGCATTTTCTTCCCGAACGATTTGTTTTATTTTCTCGACAGCCGTATCGCTTATGGCATCTGTAGTAATTTGCCTCTTGCTTGTCTGCTGCAAAAGCTCCTTTACCCGGCCCTGGGTCTGTATTTTTCCACCGTACAGAATTGCGATTCGATCGCACACGTCCTCGACGTCCGCGAGAAGGTGACTGCATAGCAGAATTGTTTTGCCGCGTTCTGCAAGCTTCAGGATTAAATCCTTAATTTGCCTTGTTCCGATGGGATCGAGTCCTGTTGTCGGCTCGTCTAATATCAACAGATCCGGATCGTTAATCAGCGCCTGCGCCAGACCGATTCGGCGGGCCATACCTTTCGAATACGTACCAACCGCCCGGTTAGCGACAGCTTTAAGCCCGACCATGTCGAGCAATGCCTCGATACGCATCTTCCGCACTTTTGCCGGCAGGCCGAACAATCTGCCGTAGAAATCCAGAGTTTCGCGGGCGTTCAGATATCGATAGAGATAGGATTCTTCAGGCAAAAAACCGATTCTGGCATTGACCTTAGGATCTGTACCCTCACCGCCCAGAATTAGGGATTTGCCCCTTGTCGGGTAAAGCAAGCCCAGCAGCATTTTCAGGGTCGTGGTTTTGCCCGAGCCGTTCGGGCCTAAAAGTCCGAATACTTCATTGCGGCTGACCTGCAACTCCAGGTTATCAACGGCATAGACTTTGGTCCGTCCCCACCAGTCGGAAAAAATTTTGGTCAAAGAGAAAGTTTCAATAGCGTATTCCATAAGCAAATCAAAAATTAAATCTTAAAAATCAAAATGAAATAGCAAAATTCAAAATTACGGGATAAAAGCCGCTATTGGCCATTTTACATTTTGCACTGTAATTTTGAATTTCGGACTTTGATATTCACATTTCTATGGTCCGTGGTCGAGTTCCTCTCCATAGCGTACGAGTCGAGCACTATTGAAAACGACAATCAGTGAGCCGACAAAATGCAGGACTGCAGCGTAAGCCGCCGGCAGCCAGGCCGCCGCTCCTGCTGCGATGCCCAGAATGATAAAAATGATTCCGAAGCCGAGATTTTGATAAATTACTCTACTTGTTTTTTTCGAGAGCCTGATCAGGAAAGGCAATCTTGTTAAATCGTCGCTCATCAACGCAATCGAAGCCGAATTAATCGCAACGTCGCTTCCTGCCGCCCCCATCGCGATGCCCAGGTCCCCCGCCGCAAGAGCGGGAGCATCGTTTATGCCGTCGCCTACAACCACAACGGTGTGCCCGTCCTGCTTGATTTGCTCGACAATAGCCAGCTTGTCCTGGGGCAAACAATGCGCCTTATAATCGGTGCAGGCCAATTCAGCGGCGACCCTGCTCGCTACTTCACTTCTGTCGCCTGTGAGCATCGTGATTCTTTTTACGCCGATACCGAGCAGTTCCTTGACCGCGTGCCGAGCTTCCGGCCTAGTTTTATCCTGCAAACCTATCCAGCCAATGCACCTGGAATCCTTCGCTACATAAAGCGTGCTGAAGCCCTGCTCTTCGTGAAGAGCCGGGTCGGTAACATTGCTGATATCTATGTTGTTTTCTTTAAGGAAGGTATCCCTGCCGACCATTATCCTGGACGAATTAATTGTCGCGGTGACTCCTTTGCCCGGCGTCTCCCTGAAATTTTCCGTCGCCGGCAGGGAAAGATTCGCCTCCTTTGCGACTTCGTGCAACGCTCTTGCGGCCGGGTGCTTGCTCATCTGTTCCGCCGAGGCGGCTTCTGCAAGTAAATCGCCCGGTTTGACGCCTTCTGCGGGTGTCAGTTTGGTTACGTAAAGCCGGCCGGTCGTGACGGTACCTGTTTTATCGAAAACCATCGCCGTGATTTTTCCCGCTATCTCGAGGTCGGCGACGTTTTTTATCAAAATGCCGAGGCGGGCGGAGGCCGAAATCGCCGCCACCATTGCCGTCGGCGTAGCTAAAATTAAAGCGCACGGGCAGGAAACAACAAGGATCGTAATCGCCCGGTCCATGTCCCGGGTGAAAAACAGAACGATCCCGGCTATCATCAGAATGGTCGGTGTATACCACTTCACGTACCGGTCGATTATCCGCATAATCGGGATTTTTGTCTGCTCGGCCTGCATAATCAGTGACTGGACCTTGCCGAGCGTTGTATCTTTGCCGGCCTTGGTCACGGTAATATCCAGCATGCCGGTTATGTTATTAGTGCCGGCAAAAACCTGCATTCCCGGCACTTTATCGACCGGCAGCGATTCACCCGTAATCGTTGCTTCATTGATGGAGCTAAGGCCTTTGACGACTTCACCGTCGGCCGGGATATTGTCGCCCGGACGGACACGAACGCAGTCCCCG
>JAFGPJ010000139.1 GCA_016936275.1 Sedimentisphaerales bacterium | reverse complement strand
GTCATAATTACCAAACCCACCGGGCCGATCGGAAGCAAAGTGGAGAATCAGACCATCAGGCGAGACATCCGGGGCAAAGTCGTCAGATGAGCTGTTAACTGTTGGTCCGAGATTTTCCGGTATTTCCCAGTTGTCTTCTACCGTTGATCTGCTCGTTACCCATAAGTCGCCCTTGCCGTACCCGCCGGCACGGTTTGAATTGAAATAGAGCTTCAGTCCATCCGCTGAGATTTCCGGGTCTTCGGCGCCGGCTGAAGTGTTAACTGTTGGGCCGAGATTCTGTGGCTCCCCAAAGATAAAATCGGCTCTGGCACTTGCGGCAACGAACAAGACGGTGAGAAATATTAATCCGACAAAGACGGCCTGTTTTGTTTTATTTAATAGTGACACTCTCATATCTAACTGCCCTTTCTCTAAACCAGGAAAGCCTTTTTTGTGACTCGCGGGTCTTCCCCTTTTAGATCAATATGTGATGGTTCCTTCACCCCAGTAGCTGCTGGTCAGGCTGACCGGATTACCCTCCTCGTTTACTTCTTGATTGAGGATAGTGTAATCGAAGCTGAACCCACCGGTTATGTTCTCAAACCGCCCGGTCCCGCCTGTGAAGGTGACCGTCGTGTGCTGCGTGCCGAACTGCTCGAATGAATCCCACTCAATGGTATCACCAGTTGTATAGGTGCATAGACCGCTGCCCTCGGAGTCGAATGTATCAAGGTACAAAACCCCGCTTCCGATGTTAATGCTCCAACCCTCGATACATAATTGAGACGCCTTCGACGTCCAGGGCACGAACGGTCGTCCTTCTTCATCGACGCCCATTTGCGACCAGTCAACAGTAGCTGTGATATCGCTGTGGATCATAAACGGACGCTCCACCGGCGTATCCTCATCATTGGCAATAATCTTTCCGCCGGTAACAAGCCACAATGCGGCTAAACCCATCAATCCCGCGACCATCATTTTCTTTTTCGTTGACATGATTTTGCTCCTTTCACATTTTTGTGCTATCAGCACAACATTGAATCTTGCAGCCCTCACTCTGAAAGCCTGCGTTCACCATTTACTCCGCAGAAAGTCCATGAATTTTGCACAATTTATATTTTTTTATGAAAAATTCGGAGATGCCCTTTTTTCATTGGTAAAAGCCGGTTTTGCTTGAAAATTACCGTCTTAGCGGTATAATAAATATTACAGGATTAATTTACCCGTCTGGGAGTTATAACACAGAACTATGAAGCATAAAGACCAGACAGACATGGGGGGAGCCAGAGAATCATTCTTAACCACACACTGGTCTTTGATTGAGAACATCCAGCAGCATACAGACAAGGACAGATTTCTTATTGGATTGTTGCTGGAGCGCTACTGGAAACCTGTTTATTGTTACCTCCGGCGTAAGAGCTATCAAAATGAAGAAGCCAAGGACCTGACCCAGGGATTTTTTCATGAAATCGTGCTCAATCGTGGTTTAGTAGATCGTGCAGATGCATCGAAGGGTCGATTTCGGTCTTTTTTGCTGCATGCGCTGGATCAGTTTCTAATAGATCGAATGCGCAGGGAGTCTACCCAGAGCCATATCCCGAAAGGAAAACTCGTTCCTTTCGATATCACCGAACCACCGGAATTGCCTAACACAATTATTGATGACAGCCCGGAAGATTGCTTTACATATACATGGAAATCCGAGCTTCTGGAGCGGACGCTATCCCAGGTGCAGGCCGACTGTAAACAGCAGGGTCTGGAAACACACTGGTGTCTTTTCCGCGACAAGATCCTTGAGCCGACGCTTAACGGCAAAGAATCGAAACCTATGAAGATAATTGCCGCCCGGCATGGGATAACAAGCGAATCAACCGCCTTCAATATGCTGCTTACGGTAAAACGGCGTTTCAAAACCACGCTGCGAACGAATCTGCGTATTACAGTGCTGTCCGATGATGATGTTGATCAGGAATGGCAGGAAATGTTGAATTTTTTTGGAAAAGCCGGGCAAAAATCTGAATAAACCTGCGGATTATAGTATATAGGACAGGATTGCCAAATAGATGTAAAAGAGAATGTCAGAATGGACAAAGGCTCAAATGTATTCGGTTCCGATCCGAAGCAGATAGACAAGCTGCTTGCCTGGCCGTTAGATGAAAGCTCGGAAGAAGAACGCGCCAGCCTGCTGGAACAGTTCATTGAAGCACCCGGCGGACAGATTGGGCGATACAAGCTTTTACGTGTTCTGGGCGAGGGCGGTATGGGCATCGTCTATCTTGCCGAGCAGCAACAACCAATCCGGCGAGAGGTTGCCCTGAAAGTTATGAAACCGGGCATGGATTCAAAACGTGTGATCGCCCGCTTCGCGACCGAGCAGCAGGCCCTGGCGCAAATGGAGCATCCTCACATAGCCCGTGTGTACGATGCGGGAATGGCGCCGAGCGGCCGGCCTTATTTTGTCATGGAATACGTCAAAGGCATGCCCATCACCGAGTATTGTGACAAGCACAGGCTGACCGTTGAGCAGCGGCTGCATTTATTTCTGCATGTTTGCGAGGCTGTTCAGCACGCCCACCAGAAGGGCATCATTCACCGTGATATCAAACCATCGAATATCCTTGTTACGGTTCAGGATAATCAGATGATCCCGAAGGTAATTGACTTCGGTGTGGCACGTGCATTAAGTCAACCGCTTACGGAGCAAACATTATATACCGAGCAGGGTCAGCTCATCGGAACTCCCGAGTATATGAGTCCGGAACAGGTGAACCCGGACAATAATGGCATTGACACCCGGACGGACGTCTACTCCCTCGGCGTGCTTGTCCATGAGCTTTTGACCGGAATGCTGCCCTTCGACCGACGGGCTTTTCGTGAAAAAGGCATAGAGCATATTCGGAAAGTTATCTGTGAGCTGGACACTAAGACTCCCAGCACGAGATTGAGCAGAACATCCATAGCCGAAACGACCAGGCTGGCTCAAAAGCGCCGCTCCGAAGTACGGACGCTGCGACACAAGCTACGCGGCGACCTGGATTGGATAACGCTCAAAGCATTGGAGAAGGATCGCAGCCGGCGGTACGCCAGCGTTGATGCGATGGCGACAGACATTCAGAGGCATTTAAGACACGAGCCGATATTGGCTCGACCACCCGGCACTGTTTATCATTTACAGAAATTCCTGAGAAGGCACCGCAGCCGTATTATTGTAACGGCGGCAATGGTAGTGTTTCTGGCCGGCACGATAATAAGTACAGTTACGTATCTGCGAAATTCTAAAGTGCAGTGGGCCAAAACCGAGGCGCTGCCTGAAATCAACAAACTTATCGAACAGGATAAGTATCTTGCCGCTTTTTCCCTCGCCAGACGGGCCGAAAGGTACGTTCCCGAAGATCCCATGCTAATCGATTTGTGGCCGCGTATGTCCAGAGACTATTCTGTTATAACGACCCCTCCCGGAGCAGATGTCTTTTTCAAGGAATATCTGGACATCAATGGTCAATGGCTGCGACTTGGAAGAACGCCGCTTGAGAACATCAGGTTTCCGCGCGGAGTTTACAGATGGAAGATCGAAAAGGAAGGATTTGAAACAAGAGAATCTGTCGCGGGCGAGCATCTCGATAACAAAAGGATTGTCGATAACAAGCTCCATATCGTCCTGCACGAAGAAGATGCTGCTCCATCCGGAATGGTGCAGATACCGGCAGGTAATTTCGAGGTACGTTCTACCCGTATTTCCCATCATATTGAAGATATCTACACGGTCGGTGATATTGCAGTTATTGCCGCACCGGAGTATTGGATTGACAAGTATGAAGTGACTAATGAGCAGTATAAAGAATTTGTCGGTGCCGGCGGCTATCGCAAGCAGGAATATTGGCGTCACGAGTTCATCCGAGACGGCAATACTCTGCAATGGGAACAGGCCGTGAGCAAGTTCACCGACAAGACCGGCCGGCCCGGACCATCGACATGGGAAAAAGGGTCCTATCCCGATGGTCAGGGCAACTATCCCGTCTGCGGAGTCAGCTGGTACGAGGCGGCCGCCTATGCAAACTTCGTTGGCAAAGACCTGCCGACGGTCTATCACTGGTCAAACGCCGCGTCTATCCACGAAGCCGTCGCTATCACTCCTTTGAGCAATTTTAAGGCTCAGGGTCCCGCTCCCGTCGGCAGTAATCCGGGAATGGGACGAACAGGATTATACGACATGGCAGGCAACGTAAAGGAATGGACTTGGAACGCCACCGATGAATCCGGCAGCTATCGGTATATACTCGGAGGCGCCTGGGGTGAGCAGAGCTATCAATTCGCAAACCTCGATTCCCGCTCTCAGTGGGACCGAGCTGAAGTGAATGGTTTTCGATGTGTGATGTATCCAAACGGCAGGCAAACGGTCGCTAATGTCCTGTTTAAGCCTATCGAGCGTTTAAATATTAGAGATTACAGTAGCCAGACACCTGTTTCCGAGCAGGAGTTTCAGTTTTATAGGAATCTTTACAGGTACGACAGAACCGAATTGAATTCCGTCGTCGAGTCAGTTGATGACAGTTCCCGATACTGGCGCACAGAGAAGATTTCCTTTGATGCAGCTTACGGCGGTGAGCGTGTGATTGTATATTTGTTCCTGCCCAGGGATGTGAAACCTCCGTATCAGACGGTCATCTGGTTTCCCGGGGCGGCTGCTGTCCGCCACAGCTCATTTGAAAACCTGTCTTCTATTGACTTCACCGAGTTTGTTATAATGAGCGGGCGAGCTTTGTTGTATCCCGTCTATAAAGGAACCTTCGAGCGTCAATTCCCTGCAGGTCCCCCGGATCCTGAAAGCAAGCCGGTTGCTTATCGGGAGTGGATTATCCAAATGTACAAGGACCTCGGCAGAGCAATCGACTATTTGGAAACACGGGATGATATCGACAGTGAAAAAATAGCCTATTACGGCATGAGCTGGGGAGGTAAACTCGGCCCGGTTATGCTGGCGGTGGAAGAACGCTTTAAGCTGGGTATCTTCGTCGTGGGCGGATTTCCTTCTGAGCAATGGCCTGATGCAACAGATCCGGCCATATTCGCCCCAAGAGTCAAAGTGCCCGTTTTAATGGTCAACGGCAGGGAGGATTTTATTTTCCCTTTAGAAACTTTCCAAAAGCCGATGTATAAATTCCTGGGCACGCAGGAAGAACTTAAAGAGCACAAACTTTACTCTGGAGGACATGGTTTATTAGGATTGTTCTCCAGGCAGATCAAAGGGGACGTTCTTGCCTGGCTCGATCGCTATCTTGGACCGGTTGAATGACCAAATTTGATTCTCGGTCGTTCCTCTGACGTTATCAGTACAAACTAAAGGACCTACCAGCCTCTGAGGGATGCGCGAACAAACCAGAGGATGTATAGACCCGGCGAGCAAAACCGATGGAATCCTGATCATGCCCATATTGAGCGACGCCATTCTTTACACGGGCGCGAAGCCAGTGAGACTCAAGGGCGACATCACCCTCGACGAGCCAAAAGAGCTGCTCGCCTGGATAGACGACGAAATCTAATGTAGGGTCGGTTCGCGAACCGACCCTACGGAATCTCAGCACGTAGCCTGCTGCTCCAGGGCCGCAATTTGTTATGGGCTCACTATACGGTTGTAGATACGGACATCGTCGATCAGGCCGGAGAAGAAAGTACCGGCAGTGTAGTTTTTTCCAACGCCGATATATAAGCCGCTGCCGAAAACTCCCTGGCCATCCTGTGTGTCTTCGGCCACAGTGATACCATCAACAAATAATTTTCGTCGCGCACCATCCCAAACCAGAGCGACACGGTGCCATTGACCATCAGTAACGTATGCTTGTGATAACAATGGCTCCGAATTTTGGCCTAATCCGTTGAGTCCGGTCATCAATTTACCTTCGGAATCCACAGCAAGCATATCGGCAGTACCCGGCTGCGCAACAATCGTCTGGCCGGGTGCGCCGCCCTTAATCCAGGCTATTACGCTACACGGCCCATCCGCCGGATTCGGACCTACGCTGCCTATGATACAATCATCTAATCCGTCCAATTCAATCGCCCCGTTTATTTTTCCATCGTTTGGTTGCCAGAGAGCATTGCCCATTACAAAATCATCATTGTCATTTACACTATCATGAGCGGTCATTCCTTCTGTCTCGTCTAACGCCCAATGCGAGATAAGTGTCGGGTCGTTTACATCCTCAAACAAGTGCTCAGATAGAACAATCAAGTCCTGGACATCAACTATGCCATCACCCAAGGGCGTTGGGCCAATATCACATAGTGAATTATCTGTGCCCCAGTGATCAACGATAATGCACATGTCGGTAGAGTCAACGATACCGTCGCTGTTGAGATCGACAACTGGATCGATTGATACTTGCCACAAATCCGATAATCCGGTACTGCCGGAGCGGTCTGAGCTAAAATACAGAGTTGAGCCGTCGGCCGAGATATTAGGATGTATATCCATTGCGGAAGTGTTAATTGCCGGGCCGAGATTTATCGGTTCTCCCCATGGATCGGAGATGCTCGCACGTGTCGTCATCCATATGTCATTCTTACCCTGCCCGCCGGGGCGGATAGCAAAAAAATCGCTGAAGAAAAGCACCCGGCCATCGGCCGAAATGCTCGGGGCGCTCTCACTTTCTGTTGTGTTGATCGTCGGTCCGAGGTTAATAGGCTCTGACCAGGGATCAGACAGTGTTTCTCGTTTTGCCACCCATAAATCCGTGCTGCCATAACCCCCTTCCCGGAAAGAATCAATGTAAAGCGACAGGCCATCCGCTGAGATACATACCTCAACATCATCAAATGAGGTGTTGATCGTTGGACCAAGATTCACTGCCTGGCCCCACGGGTCGGAGACGGACGCCCGTGTTGTGACCCATATGTCCGCCATGCCATAGCCCCCGGATCGCTGAGAGCCGAAATAGAGTGACAGTCCATCACTTGAGATGCTCGGTTCACCATCCCATGCGTAACTGTTGACCGCCGGGCCAAGATTCACGGGCTCTCCCCATGGATTGGAGACAGACGCCCGCGTTGTGACCCATATATCACCTGAGCCCTGTCCGCCAGACCGAAGAGCGGTGAAGTAAAGGGATAGACCATCAGCCGATATGCTGGCTTCACCTTCACCATCCGAACCGAAGTTAACCGGAGGCCCGAGATTGGTGGGAGTGCCATAGAGGAAATCCGCCTTTACATTATTAACTAAACTGATTAAAAGGGCTGATACTATTAGCAGATACGCTTTTAAATTTGTTTTACTAATCATCATTGACCTCCTTAATTTTGCTGGCTTCTATTCTACTTTATTTATACGTTTTTTGAAAGTGTAAAATTAGATAATTTGAAGATAATATTAAATTATAACATTCTGACCATTTCTGACATGTTCAAATCATTTAGCAAATAATTGTAAAATTCAAAATAATCCTTAAACCGCACGTTATAGTGATTTTGTTTCCTGAGAAATGCAAATGAAGGGCCGGTAATCCTGCAAGTTTCCATAGGATGCCTTACAGTAATGCCAGCCCTTCTATTATGTCGGATTTTATATTTCTATTCGTAAGCAGTTATCTGCATTCAATATAAAACTTACTCGATAGGTTCAACCGGAGGTATTTCCTCGAACAAATGCTCGGAAAGTACAATCAAATCCTGAACATCGACTATGCCGTCGCCCCAGGGCATTGGCCCAATGTCACACAGTGAATTATCAGTGCCCCAGTTATCGACAATGATGCATATGTCGGCAGAATCAACGATGCCGTCGGCATTAAGATCAACTACCGGATCAATAGATACTTCATAAATGTCCCCAGCCCCAAATCCACCGGCGCTAAAGTACATTTTAGAGCCATCAGGTGTAATACAAGGGGCCCATTCAGAAATTGAACTGTTGACTGGCGCTCCAAGATTAACTGGTTCCGTCCAATTAGCGTCTAATGATGTCCGCCTCGCCATCCATATGTCAGATCCACCGAGTCCTCCAGGTCGAGCGGATCCTATCAAGCCGGAACTGTAGAAAAGTGATAAACCATCAGTAGAAATCACCGGGAATATTTCTTCATCCCCAGTGTTAATCACTGGTCCAAGATTCATTGGAACACCCCATTCATCCTCTATTGATTCACGTGTTGAAACCCATATATCATCAACACCATATCCACCTTCGCGAAAAAGCGAACTAAAGTGCAATTCCAATCCATCTTCTGATACAAACGGTGTACCATCATTTCCCGTAGTGTTTATATTCGACCCCAAATTAACTGGCTCGCCCCAGTCATCTTCCCTCGTGGCCCGCGTCGAGACCCATATGTCGCTCATTCCCATCCCCCCCGGTCGCCAAGAACAATAGTAAAGTGTACAACCATCGGGTGAAAGAGACGGGCACCAATCGATATCCGGAGTGTTAATTGGTTGTCCAAGATTAAATGCTTCTCCCCAAGGTTCGCTTGTTGCTGCTCTTGTTGTCATCCACAGATCAAGTTCACCATATCCTCCCGGTCTTGTGGAGAAAAAGACGAGTATCAGTCCATCGGCTGATATGCTTGGTGATTCATCATCAGCATCGCTGTTGACCGCAGGTCCGAGATTAGCAGGAGTACCGAAGACGAAGTCCGCCTTCAAATTCCCACCTAAGGAAATTAAAAGGATTAATACTGTTAGTAGATACACTTTGAGAGTTGTCTTGCTGCTCATTTTTTTTTGCCTCCAATAATTTGCTGATTATTATTTTAGATCATTTTTTTGTTACTTTTACTCTAAACAGTTGCTTGCTCAAGAACCAGTTCTCAGGACTCGTTGCCCTATTATTTTAAACGGGAAAAAAACGGAAGATTCACGGAACAAATTGAAAAATATCCGAAAAATTTGTATAATGGGGCTAATGGCTTTTTTTTCAAGGAGTTAGTAATAGGTGAATCCTGACTGTGAACATAAAACTCAAAGTTTGGTCACCCTGGCTAAAGAGGGAGACAAACTTGCTATCGAACAACTGTGCAGAATTTATGGGGAGAGAGTACGGCGAATTGTCCGGCTTAGAATAGATCGAAAGCTTCGATCGAAAATCGATTCGGTTGACGTTGTCCAGGATGCACTTATTCTGGCTATGGGGGGATTGAAAGATTTCACATATAAAAACGAGGGAGATTTTCTGCGATGGCTCTCCAAGATAGCGGAAAACAAACTTCATGATATTTTGGACAAATTCTATACGGAAAAACGTGATATTCGCAGGGAAATACCGTTTAAAAAAGTAGATAACAATCCAGAAGAAGGCTCTTTCATAGCTGCCGAGCCTTTGGATACAACGACACCGAGTGTGCTATTGTTCAAAAAAGAGCAGTTAGACAGGCTCGAGAGTGCCATAGATGACTTGAAGCCCGATTATCGGGAAGTTATTTATCTGAGTCGAATTGAGAGGCTCTCTAATGCAGAAATAGCAGAGAAACTGGGCAAAAGTAAAGGCGCCGTGGCAATGCTTCTATCTCGTGCTTTGGCAGCATTAACAGCCGCCTATGAGAAATCCTGATGGCCACTCACAGTAATAACGATCCAAAATATGGCCTTGATGAGGTACTGACTCGATTCATCAACGCGTACGTACGGGACGAGTCGCCCGACATAGATGAATTCGTCAAGCAATATCCCCAGCACGAGAACCAGATTAGGCGACGGGTAGAAAGTCTGTCCGAGATCGATGCTTTGTTCAATTCTCTCATTAAGGCGGATCAGAGTGATTTTAACGGTACTGTAACTGAAGACAATCTTGTCGGTCAGAAAATCGGGAGCTTCGAGATAGTTGAGATAATAGGCAGGGGAGGAATGGGGGTAGTCTATCGCGCCCACGATAGCAAACTGGATCGTACTGTTGCTATCAAAACTATTCCGCCTGAGCTGGCTGGCAGCTCAACGACACGAACGCGATTCAGGCGTGAAGCCAGGCTCCTTGCCTCGTTGAATCATCCGAATATCGCTGTCATTCACGATATTATTGAGGAAGAAAAGTCCGGCTATTTAATTCTCGAATATGTCCCGGGCCAAACACTTGCCCAGCGTCTGACCGGCGAGCCGATCAAATTGGAGGATGCCCTTTCAATCGGCCGGCAGGTTGCTGAGGCTGTCTCGGCCGCTCACAAAAAAGGTGTCGTCCATCGAGACCTCAAGCCGGGAAACATCAAGATCACTCCTGACGACAGGATTAAGGTGCTGGACTTCGGCCTGGCCAAAGCATCCGGAGCAGAAGAAAAAAAAATAGAATCCAACGAAACTCAACGCGGCCGTATCATTGGTACGCCTGCCTATATGAGCCCGGAACAGGCACGCGGAAAAGAGACTGACCACCGTACTGATATCTGGTCGTTTGGCTGCATTATATACCAGATATTAGTCGGCCGATTGCCATTCGAAGGCGAAACTGCCACAGATACGCTTGCTCATATTATCGAACATCAGCCCGACTGGGACGCTCTGCCAAAGCAAATTCCCGCCAATATACGAACATTATTGGAACGCTGTTTAGAGAAAGAACCCGACCGACGGCTCGGCGACATTACAGAAGCAGTGAACCAAATCAATGAAACACTGAGTACACTGGCACAGCCACTTTCGGTCCGATTGAAAAGAATGGTCTTAACTGTCCTTGTAACCGTCACTATTGTACTTTCTGCTATTGCCGTGTGGTTTACTATGACAAACGAAGCACCGGTAAATTCAAAACAGAACAGGCTGGTAGTAGTGCCCTTCAAGAATCTTGGCCCTGCGGAAGATGAATATTTCGCCGATGGCATTACTGATGATATCAGAACTCGATTGGAAGCTATTAGTGAGTTGAGCATTATTTCTCGCTGGAGCGCAATACAGTATAAGAACAAAGAAGTGAGCACCAGGCAGATAGCTCAGGAATTAAATGTTGATTATATCCTTGAAGGAACGGTTCAGAGTCGGGCACAATCGGATCCGAACAATCCGATTAGAATAAGACCACAGCTCATTAAAGTGTCCGACGACAAACATGTCTGGGCGAGCGTGTACAATAGCAACATTAGCGGAATTTTCAACTTACAGTCTGAAGTAGCCAGGCAAGTGGCGCAGGCTCTGGGCATTACACTGCTTGAACGTGAAAAAGCGGCGCTTGCATCCATACCTACTAACAGCATGGAGGCGTGGAACTACTACTTGCAGGGTAATTATAATTTAAGCCTAAGCGGTGATCCTCGTAATTCTCGTGATGCTCGTGTAAAATTTCTCAGGACAGCTATCGGAATATGGGAAAATGCGATCGCGCTTGATCCGAATTTTACATTTGCCCACACCCAGCTCTCGCACGTATTTACTACATTGTATTTTAATTTTACCAGAAGCCCAGAGGACCTTGAAAAAGCAAAGGAACATGTCCAGGCCGCAGAAAAGCTCGATCCCAATCTTCCAGAAGTACATCAGGCCTGGGGACATTATTACTACCAGGGCAAGCTGGATTACGACAGCGCGCTCAGAGAATATGCTATCGTTTTAGAGAGCCGGCCTCATGATGACAAAGCCTTGTCCTGGACAGGTTGGGCTTATAAACGGCAGGGCAAGTTAGAGCAGGCTCTGGTAAATCTTAGGAGTGCTTACGAGTATAGCCCAAGATTCGAACCATACCCGTTTTATATCGGGTGGATCTATGAGTTGATGGACAGATACGATAAAGCAGAATCCTACTATAATCAAGCCATCGCACTGGATCCGGACAAGTCCAGGGGATATTATAGCAAAATGTTGTTATATTTACGCCAGGGTGACACAAAAAAGGCCAGGCAAGTCCAGAAAGAGTTTTCACAATATCCAAATGTTGTAGAGGATCCCGAAGTTATGAATACGCTGGTCCATATCGACGTCTATGAAAGGAACTACCAGGCGGCTTTGGACAGGCTCTCCTCAATTTTAGTTAAATGGCCTGATGATTATCCCGGTATTCTGCGACAAGCACAAATCTATCAGTATTGGCAGAAAGAGGATATAGCCGGGAAATATTACGCAGAGGTTCGAGCAA
This sequence comes from Sedimentisphaerales bacterium, assembly GCA_016936275.1. GTDB lineage: Bacteria > Planctomycetota > Phycisphaerae > Sedimentisphaerales > Anaerobacaceae > JAFGPJ01. The sequence continues at coordinate 12,096 of JAFGPJ010000139.1, read as the reverse complement.
TTCTCGAACGAAAAATTCAGGAAGATCCTAACAATGCTAAGTACCAATGTGAGCTTGGCATCGCCTATGCAGGCCTCGGACTCAAAGACAAAGCGATTCTTGCAGGGCAGAAGGCCCGGAAGGAAGTGCCCGTAAGCAAAGATGCGCTGAGAGGTTCCTGGGTAATCCGACACTTAGCACTTATTTACACTATGGTTGGTGAATATGACAGGGCTATCGACCAGATTGAGGATTTATTATCCAGACCCGGACCATTATCGATTCCTTTACTTCAACTCGATCCGGCCTGGGATCCCTTACGCAACCATCCCCGCTTCAAAAAGCTATTAGAGTCATCCAAATAGCTATTTCCAAACGCTTCCAATGATGAGCAAATCATGAGGTCATGTGGTAGCTGAATTCGAGCACTTTTGGTTTGACCAGTTTTCGGTAATCTTCCATGCTCATCCGAATCGCTTTGTCATGTGTGCCGGCCTGAAACGTAATGTGGTCGTCTTTCTCAAGTGCCTTGTCCATAACAACCGGCAGGTCGTATAAGTTGCCGAAAGGCGGCTCGGCCCCGAGATCGCAATCTTCGAAGATCCTACCGATTTCCTCTTCATCAGCTAAATCGACAGACTTTGCACCGAGCTGCTTTTTCAACGCGCCCAAGTCGATCTTGTAGCACGCGGCAAGCACGCACATTATGTTTTTGCCGTCGGCTTTGACTATCACCGGTTTGGCGACATATTGGCCCCGCTCATGTTCCATCGCAGCCATTTGCTGTGCTGTGAATGCGGGCGGGTGTTCGCTTACTTCATAGTGAACTGCCGAGGCGTCCAGAAATTCCTTTACTCGCATATTAAGCCTCCTAAAAAAGTATCGGCAGGAATTATACAAAAAAAGGGAGGCACAGGCAAATGTTAAAATTAATTTTGGGCCTGCCTCCCTGTTGCGATGTGCCTTTTTGCGCACTACCGCGGGTAGCGCTTTAGCGAAACCGCTGAACTGCACTCACAACGTATACATTATAAGGTTAAAACATGATGTTTGTCAAGAAAAATCATACGGAAAGTGAGCTAAAGTGTAAAAGTACGGTTTTAAACTTTAGGCACTTTATTATTCTGCGAAATGGTGTCCGTGATCCCAAACGCGGAAGAACGCGTTTGGGATTCCGGATCCCTATAGCTAATCGTAAATATGTGTCGATTCTGTTTCTTCCACCGGCCTGTTAAGCTGATCGGCGTTCAGGACGGCTTTGAAGCGTACATCTCCCGGCCTTACAGCCTCGACGACTACACGCCAGGCCGCCTGGGCCTTTGGAGAAAGGCTTCCCAGCGGGAAGAACCTCACAGTTTGACCCTCTTGTGAGCCGGCAGTTGCACCTGCCGAAGAAATGTATTGGACATTATGTTCCAGCAGACATGCAATCCGGATGTTCGTGGCGGTTGCAGATCCCTGGTTTTCGACCCGGATTATATAGGTCGCACGAGAGCCGATTCTGACCGGATCTTCGATATCAACGACTTCCAGCGATAGTGCCGGAATACCGGTCACAGTGGTTCTCATTGTCGAAGTGACTGCCTCTGCACAATAAGCCTTCGCTGTTGCGGTGCTTAACAGCGTACCTGCCTGAGTTGGAGTGTAATTTACACGTACGTTCTTGGAGCTGTTGGGTTCCAGGGTGCCGAATTCCCAGACTAATTTCGAACCCGAGAGCTTTGCGCCGGCAGTGGCTTCGACACCGGTGACTCCGCTGGGGATAGCGTCTTCCAAAACAGTGTCTTTCGCAGATACGTCCGAATTGTTTCTTATCGTTATTTCGTAGGCCGCCGGACGACCGATATACAGATGATCCGGCCCGGACTTGGTGATTGCCAATATGGGCATACCTACGGATGTTGTGGTAGCTTCCGATTCTACCCTTAGGCTGGTAGTCGAGCTTGCCACGGCACTGCTTGTGAATGAACCCGTTTGAGTGGCCCGTAATTCAACAGTGAATTGCCGGGATTGGCCTGCTCCCAGAGTGCCGGCATCGAATACGAGCTGGCCCTTGCCGTCGGTTGTTCGCAGACCGGCGGGAAGATTCTCCGTGATTTGGACGTTCTGTATGGATCCGGTTCCGGAGTTCCTCACAACATATCTTATAGGGATAAGATCACAAAGCAAGACTTCGGCCGGAGCGCTTTTTGACAGTTTCAGCTCAGGCTGAATAACTTCTATAACAGCAGTGGCTGGAATTACGGGAGTGATGACGGTCGTGCTGTGTTTCAGAGACTCTGTGTTGATGGCCATGCCGGATACGGTATATTGCAGATGTGCCTTGGGCCCAAGAGTAGGTATATCCCAGATAAGTTTTTTGTCCTCTTGTCTTGCCGACGGATTGGCGCTCATGTATTTGAAATTGTCGGGCAGATTTTCGATGATAACAATATCGGTGAGCGTTGTTACCGTAAGGTTGGTGATTTTGATTGTGTAGTTGAACGCTCTGTTCAGGCCAACTTCGTTCGGCATGACTTTGTCCAACTGTACAATACCACATTCAGGCCAAGGATATGTCCTTGAGATGACCGAAGATCCCGGCGCGCTTACTGCTACCAATCCCGTTGGTGTTATGCCCGGCACCGTCCTCGTAGGTGCAGGTATTGGTCGTGCCTGAGTCATAGCTGCGGCTCTTTGCGTTTCAGTCCTGAAAAAGTCACTGGCAACTAAGCCCGGTTCGGCTGCTCCCGCTTTAGCTCCTGGTGTCTCGGCCCTTTGTGTCTCTGCCCTGAAAAAGTCGCTGGCACTTAGACCCGGTTCGGCCGCCCTCGTCTGAGTCTTCACCTTTTGTTGTCTGGGTCGGAAGAGGCTTCTGCAGCTTAAAGAGCCCGACACACAAAACACCAGCAAAAGAAGTGAGATATTCAGAAGTTTTTTCATTATATATCTCCTCGTATTTTCGGCAAAACAACGGAAAAAGATCGTCCTATAGATTTTCAATCCTCTCCTTGCTATCCCCTTTCATTAGGTACAATTTTCGCGAATTTCAGGTATTATATCGGTACATATATTAACTAAATTAACATAAAAAGCCAACTCCTTCTTGTCTATATTATACCTTTTTTTCATAATAAAGTAAAGCATTTGTATCTTGATAATATAACCGGCATATCTTGTGTTAATGGCCTTGGCATGACAGCCTATAATAATGGGAAATAAAGCCATAAATGGGATATGTTTTTTGCCACGGATTTTCCTTTTATAAGATTATTTAATAGATGCTGTGAGTAATTTTTCTCTTTTTCCGGCTCTCTTGAGTTGTAGAAAGCATGAAATTGGCTCCATTCGACTGCGTTCAGGACAAGCTTGTTTTTTGCCGGCTTCAACCGATAATATTCCATAAACCATTGCTGTTAATAACTTAACACTAATCCGCCCAGTGAAAAATTGGCTTTGTTTTTTCAAACCCCCAGAGTAAATCTGGGGGCTAAATAAATTGGGTTTGTTTGGCTTTGTTTTCATCGGTTGCTTACCCTCCGTATTTCGTCTTAAATGATTGTTACAAAACAACATATGCCATCTATGCCCCACATAAATTGGCTTTGTTTTTTCAAATCAATATCAAATTAAGCCGCAGATTTCGCTTTTTAGACGGATTAAAAGAAAAATCGTTAACTCGACAATCGTAAATTTATGCCATAGGTATCATAAATGACTGAGTTATCCGCTCCAAATTCTCTAATTCGCTTAATTCACCAATCAGCTCGACTTTGACTAAAAACAACAGACTATGAACCATGGTCTATTAACTTTTTTCTAATCAATTAGTTAGATGTATATTTTATCAAGTTCAGAATTAAATATCAAGTGAAATCCGGAAAAATCTCCGTGAGAGGCGTCTCTTAAATACTGACACAGACGCCGTCGAGAGCCGAAGGAGAGCACCGAGGTCACTGAGCGGTAGGGTGTACCCTGGCCCCCTATAATTATTTGGGTAATTAAGAACGGTACGGCAGATACAACCCAAAATGGCTTAAAAGCAGATAAAAAAGTTCAGCCGATTTTATTTATTAAGATCATCATTAAGGCGATAACACGTCTATGATCTTTCTTTGACAGATACCGAATTGCTTGCCCAGCACGATAAATGTACCGTTTGTTGTTTGAATTATACCGTTATTGCAGGTTACATCGCCGGTCACGAGAACCGTCCCGTTGCTTATGTCCAATATGGCGCCTTCTCCGATTGTCATATTACCGACAATATTCGTAGGGCCGGTAAGCTCTACTACAGCATTAGGCTCGATAACGATATCGCCGGTGATTCCGCCGAAGCCTTTAAGTATCGCGCCGGCTTTTTGTGTAATCGTTTTCGCTGCTAACGTACCATTGAGCAGTGTAATAACGGCATTTGGCTCATTAACCAGATTGAAATAAAGCGCGACACCACCTCCTGCATTGACTTCAATTGTGCGAAAATTATTAACTTCTGAAAAACTCCATAAGTTAAGTGTTGCCAGGGGCTTGTTTCCCAGAATACCAGTATTCATGATTGAGCCGCTGCTGCGCATCACTAATGCTCCACCTAATGCATAAATTGTACCATTGTTCATCGTCAATTGTTCTGAATCGACGTAGCCAAAACCTTCAACAACGCCGGTGTCATTATTATTAAAGGTACCGCCGCTTACGCCACCGCTGTAAAGTTCAATTCTGTTGGAATTGTCAAAATCAATTTCCGCTTCAAGAGCACCATTTGCAGAAGCACGTATTAGGCCGTTATTTACTATGTTGGCATCCGCAATTTCCATGTACCGGTATTCGACGTTTATTTCCGCGTTAAGCTCATTGTATAAATCGCCATGGGCAGAAAAAAAATCGTCGATATTGAGTTCGGCGTCACCCTTATTCGTTAATATGCCGGTAATGTCGAGTCTCAGAGCATCCAGCTCACCATAATTTATCAGGCCTTCTTTTTCCAGGGTAAGCTTTACGGGATACCATGGACCATAAAGCGTTATATAACCCCGGCATTCTAATTTGTCAATGCTGATGGGAGGGGAGTCTCCTATCCCGATTGCCGCCTTATAACCGTATGAATCTATCGAGACTTCAAACCTGTCCCAAACGGTATTATTCGGCACAATGGGCGGAGACCAGTTATTTTCATCATACCAGCTGCCGCCCGCGCCTCCGACCCATGTCGAGTGAATTATGTCTGCCTGGAGTTGGCAAACAGGAAACAGTAATATCGCGGTTGTTAAAATAAGACTTTTAGTAAACATAACATACCTCCTCTTTTTTGAATTGTTAAATTTCCCAAGCCTCAACGATAAATTGATACGAAAGTATAACAAGGTCCAATTTATTTGTCAATAAAATTTCTCCGAATAAAGCGATTGATCATGGTTTTGGACGGCCTGAGTAATGCAGTAACTGTTTCCTGGGCAATCCGCTCGTTTATAATATATGGATGATTTTGAGTCTTTAAGCGAGAAATATTTTCCGCGGGTCACAAAACAGATGAGTAACCGGGCGTATGGAAGCAGGCAGACCATGTTGTGAGAGTCGCTGGTAAGGGCGTGCGAAGTGTGTTACGCGATGGCTAACGACGGCAAAGAACAGACGGAACGGCGTGCGAATTATAATATCAGTTGCGGATTCCACTGGACGAAAGAGCTTTCAAAATTGCTCGGCCAATATGAAAATCAGCGGGAAAAGTATCGAACACTCGATGCTTTTATGCCAGAGATCATCGGGTTTTTTACAAAACTATGAAGGTTTACCGGGAAAAAAAGATACTATGAAAACCATTTTTGGTGCCATTGAGGATTAAATATCAGGTAAACCGGGGTGATCCCGGCCGATCATAAGCTCTACGTAGCAAGGCATATTACCCACCTAAGACCCAGTGCTCGTGAGTCTTCACATACATCACGAGCTGTAAAGACTACTCTTATCCGGTGGCTATTGTACAGCCTTCTCTGCTTTTGTGGTAGAAGGCTTCGGCCCGCTAAACTCGGTGATATCGAGGGCCTGCTGCTCGCCATCGGTCAAAATCGGTTCTGTGATAATACTTGGCGTGATGAATACTACCAGCTCGGTAATAGCCGTCGCTTCACCTTCGAACCTGAACAGATGACCGAGCACGGGTATATCGCCGAGCAAGGGCACCTTGTTGACCAGCTGGCTTGTTTCTTTCTTTCTCAGGCCGCCCAGGACAACCGCCTGACCATTCCGGACGAGTGCTATGGTATTGACTTTGCGAGTGTCAACAACGGGGACATTGCTGGATGCGACCTGGACTCGGGTAACAAGAACGCTGAATTCCGGCGCGATATTCAGTCTCAGCATTTCTTTCCCTGCGACATGCGGGGTAACGATGAGCTTGACGCCAACATTTTTGAATTTTACCGTCTCAGTAGTGCTGCCTGCCGTGATGGTTCGTTCGACGTAAGGATGCTCGGTCACGATATCGAAAGTGGCCTCCTCGTTGTCCATGACCAGAATCCTCGGATTGGCCAGAAGCTTGGCCTCGATATTTTCCTTCTCTGCCCTTAACATCGCTTCGAGGTCAAGACTATCATTTAGTACGCCAAATCGGAGATACCCCTGTGTTGTTTCCTCCGTTTTGTTTGTTCCCGCCATAAAGCCAGCCGTAAGAGAAGGGTCGGTTTTGCTGCCAACATAAGTGTCGCTTCCTTCCCTTCCGACAATAATATCGTCATTAATCGGATAACCGTAGGCATTTCTGTTGGTTCGCCTGCCGGCGTACCAATCGATGCCGAAGTCGAGATTGTCCTTGCTCGTGATGTCATAGATTCTCACTTCGACCAGCACCTGGGGCGTCATTCGGTCGATTGTAGCGATAAAGGTCGTGATTTCCCGGACGTTACTCTCGGTGTCTTTGACGATAATGTGGCTGGTGCCCTCAATAAAAGATACGGTACCTTGTTGCGACTTGATCTTTTCCAAAGCCTTTACAACCTGAGCGACATCGGCGTAAGTAATTTCAAATGTCTTAGAGACAAGCCTCTCGGTTATCTCGGGCATCTCTTCGCGCGCCAAAATCCGTATGACATTTTCTCCTACTATGATGCCGGCACCATGCACATCGAGAATGCTCCGCAGAGCCTCATCGAGCGACACATTGCTCAGCGAAACGGTCACATCGCCGGTAACCTGGGGACTCATGATAAGGTCCACGTCCACCTGGTCGGCCAGTTGCCTGACTACGGTACCAATAGGGACGTCATTGACGTCGATACATACAACCTTTTGCATTCTTTGCTCAAGGTCGGTCAGGACAGTTTTTCTCACTGCCTGCTCATCGCTGTTGGCGGCGAAGGTCGAAACGCAGTAAAAGCAGAGAAATACACAAAAGATCAATGAATTTAATCTGTTGGATTTTATTGTTAAGGTTTTCATAACAGCTCCTTTTCTCACTCAGATCTTACCCGGATATATTAAGTACGAATTTGCGTAATATATTTTAGCTTTATTTTACAGACTCCGGCTTGTCTTCACTTTGGCCGGTACCATCTAAAACAGGAATCATTTTCCCGTCACGAACGTTTTGCTCCCATCTGTTTCCGTCCTTTTCGAATTCCACACTGTCCCTGTCTATTTTTACAACAGTCATTCCATGGATTTTATCCCCGACGTAAACTATTTGAGAGCCGATGACGGCAGAAGGCTTGTCCGTTGAATATACGATATCTTTTATAATTATTGCTCCGTGATTTTCCGTATTTGCAGCTCCGTTTCGTTCTGCGTTTTCTCCGCCGTTCAGTGTATTACTTTCATCCGCCAATTTTGTCGGGTCTCTCGTTATAATCGTTATTGGTTCGGGAATCTGCCAGTCGATTTCATTGCCGGAATCGGCGTTAGGAGTAACGACTGGAGTGTCATCAGTCTCATTTCCTTTCGTATTCTGCGGAGCTTTACTGAGAACCTGCCTAAAAGCAAATACCATAATAATTGCGAGGATCGGCATCATTATAACCATGGCCTTTTGTTTGGCCGGACTGACACCCGGTTTCGGCTTGAAGAGCTTGTCCTTGATTTGTTGCCACGGGCCGCCACTGGTTTCTTCTATGAACAGGCTGCTTACCGGCTGCTTGCCCATTGCGGCCTGCTTCAACGGCTCCTTGGGCTGAGAAAGCTTGTTAATCGGAGAGTGCTGCGGCATCTGTTTTGCAGAGGCCGGCTTTTGCTGGACATTAGCGGTTTGGTTTTGCTCTGCTGCATCCGACGAATCCTCAGATTGACTGAGTTTACTAATCAGAGAACTCCTCGAAGTCTGTCTGTCGGCTGGCGCTGGTTTTGGAGGGACATCAGGCGTCTGGTTAGGTGCAGGCGTGCCGGAAGGCTGCCGGACTCCGTTGTTTTGCGGAAGAGGCACACCTTTAAATACTGACGAAACTTTCTTCTGAAGTCCCGCTTTATTTTTATCAAGCTCTGACATTAATTATCTCCTGACCAAAGCCTTATAGTTTATTTGCTCAACTAAAGTACCATTGCTGATTATCTCCTCGGCCAATTCCCTGTATTCAGCAGAGGCCTTACTTTCGGGTGCATAAGTCAGGACCGGCTCACCGGCACTCGGCGCCTCAGCCAGCCTCACATTTCTGTGGATAACCGTATCAAAGACCAAATTGCCGAAGAATTCCCGCATTTGCTGCTGAATTTGTATGCTGAGCAGAGTGTTGTTTTCGACGAGAGTCAGCAATATACCTAATATTTTTACTCGGCAGGGCTGGAATCGCTCGGCAATGATATTCGCCGTCTCGAACAACTGTTTGAGCCCTTCCATCGCATAGTAATGAACCTGAACAGGCACGACAACACCTATGCCTGCAAGCAGTGCATTCAGGGTCAACAGGCCAAGCGACGGCGGACAGTCTATAACACAGATATCATATTTGTCCCTTACTATTCTGAGCTTCTCGCTCAAGACAAATTCTCTTCCGACGATGCCGGTTAGGTCAAGCTCTGCGCCCGACAGCAATACATTGCTCGGAGCCAGATCGAGCCACTCTATCTTTGTGCTTAAAGATACGTTGGATATTCCAATCTGAACGTTCAGAAGGACGTCGTAAATCGTCGCGCTCAGCTCATCAGGTTCATAGCCGAGTCCTATCGTACTGTGACCTTGTGGATCGAGGTCAATCAGCAGCGTCCTGTAGCTCTTTTCGGCAAAGGCCGCCGCAAGATTCACCGCGGTCGTTGTTTTACCACAACCACCTTTTTGATTTACTATTGATATAGTTTTCATATCTTCGAGTCGACAGCTGGTGCTGAGGGTTGATTAGCGATTTCTCTATCCAGTTGTTTTTTTACAAAAGCCGCCACGTCAAGGCTTACCTGATAGGTTGTCTGGTCCTTCTTTGAACGGGATATCGTAAATTCATTCACAAACAGAACCGGCTGATGCCTCTCCAGGGCATTTATGAAAGTGGCGAACTGATTGAATCCGGCGATAAAGCTTATGTCGAGATGGTTCTCGCAGATGCTGTTACAATCGGGTATTTCGGAGAGCCCCTGCTTGTTTTTATTTTTTATGCTGAATGAAGCTACCTGTTCTTCGTTTGCGATTCGGCCGATATCAAAAGTCAAATTAGCGGAATCTTCGAAATCAAGGACAAAATCCTTAATTTTGCCTAGCAGATTTTCAATTTCTTGGTTTAACCGGATCTTTGTCTGCTCTTGGGTCGCTCTTTGTGCTGACTCATATATCTGTTTTTTCTCTGCGAGAATGTTTTCAATGCTTTTTCTGCTGCTCTTATGAGGTCCTATGACAAACATGTAAGCCAGAACGAACAGCACCAGGCAAGCTGCCCATGCTATAGCAGTTCTTATCAGATATTTTCTGTAAATCTTTATAAAAGTGTTGATACGCACCATTTTAAAATCCCGGTTTAAGGATGCAATTTATATCGTAAGAGACGACATCCTGACCATCAACTGTTTCAGATCTTTGCGAAACTCCGATTTTTTCGAGCCTCGGGCCAAGAAAGGCCGAAGCACGAATACGATCCCGGAAGTCTCTTACTGCTTCGTCGTTATCACTCTGTTGACCGCCGCTTACGGTCAGTCGCAATACTCGTACGAGAACATCGATATCTTCCATTTTCTTGGGATTATTTTCTTTAGGAACTTTCTTTCTGACGGTGTCGTGCTCTACTACGAGAGAGTTCAGCACTACCGAATCGGGTATGTTTTCCATTAGTGTCGTCAAAACAGGCGACCATTGAGTATGTCTCTTGATTGAAGACTTAACTTCAAACAGGCAACTACCGTATGCAGTTTTTGTTTTCTCCAGTACCTGCAGCATCTCTACTGCGTCTGACAATTTATCAATCTCCGCCTGGCATTCGGCAATCTCCTGCTCCTTCGCTGATATTGCAATTGTGGTGCGATGATAAAAGCTGAGCATCCCCACAGCAGCCATAACAGGTATCGCTGCGGAAATCACGATAATAGCAAGACTCCCCGGTTTGCTTTTAAGCGGAATTGCCTGTCCATTTAATAAATCTATCGTAAACATAGCTTCGCGTTTCGTTGCTCGTATAACATTTAGTTCTTATTAATAATCAATCAGACCGATCTCATAGCAAGACCGGCCGCCACTGCCATTGCCGGGCCTGACTTTGCTAACACATTTTCTAACTGTCGATTTTCATTGCACCTTATTTTGTCAAATGGATTCCACAAGACGGCCTCAACTCCAAGCCGGTTGTTCAACAGCTCAACGAATCCTCCGGCCAAAGCAAAGCCCCCGCAAACGAATAGTTTCTCTACATTCGATGATGCAGACTGGGCTGTGTAATAGCGCAGTGTTTCTCCAACATCTCCAATCAATTTCTGGCTGGCTTTTGCGAGGCTTTCATAAAGTCCCGGCTCAACCGTCTCTGAATCGCCGAACAGAATCCCCCTCACAATTTCCTTCGAAGTATCGTTTTCAGCAGCGATTTGCGCTACAATATCATTGCCGGCATAAATCATATCACGGATAAAGGGCCAGCCTTTATTGTCCATGATTGCCAGAGTCGTATGAGTGCCGCCGACATTCAAAATAGCAACTGTCTGATTCGCCTCGGTTTTCTCATGCCCGTTGGCCAAACCATTGAAACAATTCAGAAGTGCCAATCCGTCAACGTCCATCAAGATGCAATTCAGATGTGCTTCTTTAGCGAGCTGTGTCTTGCTTTTTATCAATGTATTGGTCGCCGCGACTAACACGCCGCTTGTCTTATCGTTGCCGTTAGGCATTAAATGATAATCGATAGTACTATCTGACGCATTGAACGGACAAACCTGCGAGGCTTCGAGTGAGACTGCCGGGCTTATCTCTTCGGGTAATAACGAAGGAAAATTGAAACTACGCACAGCAACTTCCTGGCCGCTCACTCCACAAACGACTAATTTCGTCTTGATCCTGACCGACTCGATGCATTTACGAACCGCATGGACGGTGTTTGTTCTTCGATGATTATCATCTTCGCTTGGCGCAATTTCGGTAATGCTGGCTGCGGTGGTTGTGTAGCCGGTATCGCTCCTGTGCAAAGCGACCATCTTTACGGCACATGAGCCGATATCCAGACCCAGTACGTCTGTTTTCCTCTCAAACAAATGTTTCCAATCTTTGATCATGAATCTCTCGTTCTATTTTGGCATTCGGCGTATGGACTACCCGTCCTCAATATTCACTACTAAACATTCATACATTCATCGGCTCAAAAAAGTGCTGTCTTATTTAAGAATTGCAATAGTGCTGGCTTTTTCAAATACAGTGGGTATGAATTTAAGGTATAAGTCCTATAAAGACCCTGTTGATTGGGGCATGTAGAGTATTTTTTTATTTTTGTATGCACTAACTTTGCAACAAAATACCATTGATTTAAGAGCTCTTCTCGGCAGTTATAGGACTCGCCGAATATTGCGGGAACGGGGGCAATTTCGAACTTGCTGATCTTGTGAAGTTATGTATAAGATACGATTTTAGTTGTCCGATCGGTAATCGTGCCAGCCGGCGGGCGCAGGAATATATTTTCCTCTCAGCCAGATGTCACCCGGCAGGATACCTTCGAGTATTCTCTCATCAAAATAGTAGTTTTTTAGAAAACCATCGGC
>JAFGPJ010000138.1 GCA_016936275.1 Sedimentisphaerales bacterium | reverse complement strand
TATCAACGAAATATGCAGCGTATCCTGCACATTCGAACCATGATCCGCAGGTACAGGGTCATTCGTGTTACCACCCACACCTGTCAGTACCGTTGCTTGTGCCGCCCCACACAAGGCCAACAAAACCGCGATACTTACAATACTCATTGTTTTCATCTTCCCATTCTCCTAAATATTTGTTCGAATACTGGTCACTCTTATTGACGACTGCCGTCTTATTGCTTCATTTTTCTTCAGGCGTCTGTTATTTCCCGTTTGAATTATATTTTAACATTTCCCTACTCTTACTTTTTGAAACACTTATTTTTCAGATAGTCGTATCTCCAGGTTGTCAGCATACGCATCTGCTATGCCATTGCCCCTTTTTGTGCGTAATATGATCCGGATGTTTTCCGTATCGGCAGGCAAATCTCCGCTGGTTGTCTTGAAGACAAACCTCGTCTTATTCTTTCGTTCCAAAGGATCAACAGGCCCAATGCTTGACCGGAAGATTTCCTCACCTCTGTCATTGCGAAAAACAGCGAAAACTAACAGGCTATCTTTGTGGTTTTCATATCCCCCCAGCCAGCCGGAAAGAGTGAAGGACACCCCCTTACCGTCAATTAAATATCCCAAATTGCTGACATCGATATCCTGATAAATCTCATTATCATCTACACCAACAAAGAAGTTCCGGCCGCAATTATCCGGCACAGGATCATAACCCGAACGAGGAAACTCTTCGTTTGGTGTTGCATTATAGGTATAAACAGTTGCGACGCTATCATCGACCCAATCCTGGATAGCAACGTTGGTTATCTGTTGGTCAATAGGAAGATCAGGACGATAATCACCCGCAGCATTTTTTTCAAATCCTGGATTTTGAATCAAATTTACATCCAGATACGACCGCCAGCTTTTCACCGTCTCAATTTTTCTAACGAATTCCCTTTCATGCGACACATACTTTCGTGATAACACTCCTTCACTATCTACCGACACGGCTTCATCTTGGGTTAACCAGGATGATTCCCTGACACCATCCGTCTGCTTCACACTACTCACTTTCACTTTGCCCTTAAACACATGTGCGGCAACCAAACCGCTATCATCAACTGCCACACCAAACTCTGTGCCGTAATCGACAATATCTGCGTTCACAGTTTGCACCGTAAAACCAACAGCTTCTTTCGGTACGACGGCAGAGAGCTTGCCGCTTCGCAGAAATAATACATTGTCCCTCTCGAGATCGAATATTGCCGGAGCTTCGATGACAACCACCGCACCACTGTCAAATGCAAGCTCAGCAAAACCGGCGGAAAGCGTCAATGCACCCGGCCTGAGCAGCTCGCCCTTACGCGGGATTTTGTTTGTGTTGGCCCACTCGCCGCCAATGACATCTGTTAAAACAGCAATAGGTGAGGATATCGGTATAAATAAAACCATCGCTACAATGCAGAGAGTTGCGACAGCAGAAAACACGAATGTATAAATTGAGAACTTGGAAACCGTCCGTTCCCGTTGAGCAACCTTAACTTTATTCACTGATTCCGGCTTGGTCGGTTTCTCGGTTGGCTTTTCTGAAGCAACCGCAGGCGCATTGACCTCTTGTTCAGCTAAAGCCTGCCACAACGATAAATTGATATTTTCTGAGAAACTCCCTTCTCTTTCTGCCAGACTAAGTATCCCCTCCGGCTCGTCTAATCCAACAGTTACCAGCAACAGATCAAGATAATAATCTCGAGCCACTGGATTATCCTGTAATAAACTCTCTAACTCGACAAATTGCTCATCGGTGATACTGCCGTCAATGGAAAAAAAAAGCAATCTAGCGACCTTGAGCAACAGTGCATCCTCATCTGTCATACTGTTTTCTCCTGTCGCAAAGTGGCTCTAATACACCGAACTAATTTGGTGTGAATGACGCTTATTGCTTTATGAACGCCCTGAAACGATATACCAGTTCGTGCTGCGATTTTCGTTAAGGTCAAATCATACTCATACCGTTGCTTTAGATAATCAATCTCTTTCAGCGTCAATTTTCGCATACACTGACGCAACGCATCGATGTGACAGGATATCTTTTTCAGTTTTTGATCAGATTCTATTTCGAGAATTTGGACTAAGTTATCATTGAACTGAAGCTTTGAATTCTTTGTTTTTCTCCGGAATTCTAATACCTTGTATTTAGCAATGGTGCAACCCCATGCCACGAAATCCGTTCCGATCTCAAATTGATCAAATTTATTCCACATCTCAGCCAACGTCTCCTGCAATATATCCTCTGTATCCAGTTTATTGGGGACCATGCTTAAGATGAATGCTAAAATCCTCCGTTGATTGGGGACTAACAAAGCCATGAATTTTTCGGCTTTTCGATCCTTATCGGGATGTCTGTCACTATCTGACATATCTCTCTCTATCGTATAAAAACACAGTCAAGCTCAAGGAAAAAAGGCTCTTGCTACACGAATTTCCCACTTTATATAGCAATGATAAGATGCCACAGATGTTCAACTAAAAAAAAGGCTAAATATAGTTTTTTTGAACTCTTCACAAGTTGTTCAAAGACAGAATCCAATACTATAACCAGTGTATCCGGATGACAACTGTCGCTTTTTTGTGGATATAATAATGCAAAGATTCGAGTAATACTTCTGAGTCATCATATCGAGTGAACTGTAAAACTAACCAAGTGTAGCCTGGAATTGATCTTGTCACTTCTGAATAGAACGATATATTATCAATTTCATCATTCCAAGATATAGAAATATCAAGCTACTCTTCGACAACTCTTCAAAATTCACCAAGAAAATAGTTCCGAGTCATATTTTCAGGCTTTGGATTCGGCAAATAGTTCCCCAATAGCTACATTGAGATGTTTTTAGTTGAAAATGTGTGACATTATATCATTGCCATACAGTGTGGGATCGAAATTGGGACCATAACCAGCCAATAGTATGAAAACCATGGCAAAAGAGAGGAGAGAAAGGAGATCATACGGAAAAAAGAAAAATTAAAAGGAGCGATGTGATTTTTTGTAAAAACCAGGTTTAATGAAAAGGAGAAATTTCAATGAAAATGAAATTAGTCTCAATGTTTGCAATTGCGCTACTGTATGTTGGTGTAGCTCAGGCAGAAACCGTAAGGATGATGTCCTTTAATATGTGGGGGCAGAACTGCGCTCAGCAAATTCAGTCTTCCGGCGCCGACATCATCGGCGTACAGGAAGCTGGCGACGAGGTTTTCTTTGATCAGATCGCAGACCAGCTGGGTTTTTATAGAGACTATGGCACCTATACGCTGAGTCGCTGGCCTATTACAGCCGTGCAGGGCTATGGTTTTGGCAACGCAGTGACCATTAGAACACCCACCGGCCAGACAGTGTATATGTTCAACATTCATGCCACAGCTTATCCCTACCCCCCTTATGCTTTACCGGACATGAAACTGGCATTGCGTCAAGAGAGCCAAACCCAGTGGCCTTCAACACGAACAGTCCTGAGCAATATGGCATCTTACATTGCCACGGGTAAGCCGGTATTCCTTACGGGTGACTTTAATTGCCCGTCGCATCTGGATTATTCTAACGTTGCATGGAAGTGTTCCACCGAATGTGCCAACAGCGGTCTGACCGATTCCTACTGGCATGTAAACGGCCCACCTGGAGGTCATCTGTGGCCGTCGGATTGGCTATACAATGATTCAGGTATTACTTGGACGCCCATGCCGGAAAGGGAACCATACGGCAAGTTCGACCGTATTGATTTTGTCTATTATGCCGGAACTGGGGTCAATGCAATCGCTTCGAGCACAAGCAATAACGGGCCTTCTGATCACCGGCCAGTGTTAAGCACTTTCACCATTCCTGATGGACCAAGTACCACATCCACATTAACGACTGACAAATCAACTTATGCATCGGGCGAATCTATTATAGCGACCTATGGCAATGGACCGGGTAATGTCACTGATTGGATCGGTATCTACGCCAGTGGCAACACACCCGGCGGCTCCAACTCTTTATGTTGGTGTTACCTCAGTGGTACCCAAACACCCCCCTCTACTGGTGAAATCGACGGCAATGTGACGTTCAAACGTAAAGCAGCTCCCGTTTGGCCGTTACCCGCAGGCAACTACGAAGTATATTTCCTCTGCTGCGACAGCTATGATATCCTTGCCGGCCCGGTAGCCATAACGGTTAATTAGTTAAACCATCAATAACGTTGTGACAGACTCCAAACGGCCAATGGTATTATCACCTCAAAAGGGTATAGATACTTTTCTTAGCTATTCTGTCGCCTGTGGCTTAGCTCTTCTCTTTGCCACAGGCGTTTTTTAATTACACCAGCCGATTTTAAACATATTTCGATCTGCGCTCGCAGTAAATCTCGCAGTTAATCTGTACCGCTGGTGTCATCTGGAGGCATTTGCTGGCAAATTTAATGGAGTGTAAAAGACCAGAAATATCAGCAAAGGCAGCCTTAACCCTCGAACACAGGCAGAGTTAGGCACTCCTTGGCAGGTGCTGTCACGCGCAGACAAAAAGCGGGCGATCGGAATCGAACCGACATGACCAGCTTGGAAGGCTGGGGCTTTACCATTAAGCTACGCCCGCATCAAGGCTGGCGATTATACTGATT
>JAFGPJ010000137.1 GCA_016936275.1 Sedimentisphaerales bacterium | reverse complement strand
CTCCCCCGCCCCTTTAGCGAGGTTCGTAGCGCCGGCCGGTTCGTATCCACCCTCATCATAAGCGGTACTGTGGCAGACGTAGCCGATAGCGTCATTACTGAGCGTCACGATAAAAAGCTTCTCTAATCCCGCTCTTTTCTTTATCTCCAAACCCACTTCCACGAGCACCTCGCCGGGCAGGCCCAGAATATAAATGTCACCAAGCCGCAGAACCTGAATTTCACTTACAATCGGATCGGGATCTTCATCATTATCGGCAGGCTGCTCCGGCACCGGTTTCTTTGCCGGAAATATAACCTCCTTTTTAAGCCCGCTCAGAGTAATATCGTCAGTAGTCGTAACAAACTGAAGTCGTCTAAGAGCCTCACCGCCAACCACTCTGCCGATTTGCCGGCATTGCGCAACCCCCCTGTCGTATGGCACGGCGTCGCCCGCAAGCCCGAGAACGAACAAGCACATTCCCCCTTCCGCTCCCTCGACAACACCTGTAACATGTGCAGGATAATCGGCCGATATCGAAGTGCTCAAATGAGGATATATGGTAACCGGATGGCAGCCGAAATTGACTAACGAAGCGAAAGTCTCGCCGTCTTCGTTTTCGATCTTCAGCACGCGAACCTCCGGATCAATTGGCCCGAATCTCCATTCAGTCTTATCATCAGACAGAACAAACGTCGTCCTGACCTCGCCGCCCGGCTCGGTCACGACTTTTCTTGTGGCTCTCACTTCCGGCGGTAGTGTAAAAGCCATCTTCACGAGGCCGTCTTTGTTTTTCGGCCTGCGGTTATAGACGATTTCGGGCGCCTGGCCATAAGCGGCTCCGATTTTTACCTGCCGCATGTCTTTGTATGCAATCAGCGCCGAGCCGGCGATTTTCTTTACAAGCGTATCGAGATAAGAGCGGTCGATTTGCGGAGGCGGCCTGTCTCCAGACGTCCTGAACTTGGACTTGGTAAAAACCTCCGGCCCCGAATGGGTATGCGTTGCGCAGATAAGAATATTCCGTTCAGGGATACCGGTCTTTTCAGTGATTATCTCCCGTGCCGGCCCGGCAATCTCTTCCAAAGGCGTATAAAGCAAATCGCACGAGACAATAACTAAAGTATTCGTCCCGTCGCTAAGAACCAGCGATTTCGCATAAAGCTCATCAAGAACATCATCGCTCGGCTTGCCGTAAGACCCAATAAGCGGAATCCCCAAAGGCGGCGTAATATTAACCTTAGCACACCCCCCTTTAAGTTCTGCTTTAGCAGCAGGGCAGGATGTATGAAGGATTAGCAGAATGACCAAGACTATCGTGAGGAAATACCTCGTAGGGTGTGCAACTTGTTGCACACGCGGATCCAATCGGTCTGTAATATGTTGTCGTGGTCCGCGTGGGCAAAGAACGGAATTTGCCCACCCTACCTGTTGGGGACAATCGTACTTCTTCATAGCCAAAAATCCTTATGTTACCCGTTATAAATTCACTATCTGTCATTCCCGCGAAAGCGGGAATCCAATTCTCCATGTGTGAATCCTCATGCAAGCCATTTCGCCAACCTGTTCTCTACCTCGTCATGGGTTATAGTCTTGCCGTCTTCAATATCCCGCTCGCCTCGCTCAATACACTCGAGAACAAAGAGATAATATTGAATATCATCGAAGGTTGAATCATCCGGCAAACGTGATATCATTCGACATGCCTTTTCTTTTATAGTCATTGGACACTCTTAACTGTAACTGACGATCCAACGATATTCTACAACATCAGCCGTCCACAGGCAAGCTGTTCGCAACAAGATAATCTCCCACCCACTGTAAATAAATGTGTTAGGTGCTACGGTGTCATTGTGAAGGAAAAATGCCAGAAATAGTACAGGATATCTATCATTACCTTAAAGGTTGCCGAGACAGTTCCTAGAATACCAATAAACGCAAACAAAATGTAGGCTAAGCGAAAGCATTCAGAGTATTTCATGTGCCATGTCTGTGGTTTCCACCAACATGATTCCTGCCGTTTTTTATCTGTTTCAATTCTTTCGATAAGAAACAGGGATTGAGGGCTATCGGAAGTCTTCTTATCATTCCCACCCTCACTCTCGATAGCTGTCAGTGCTGTCTCTGCAAGCTTGATTAGGAATCCGATCCTCTGATCAAGTTTCCAAAACACAAAAGCAATTACAACTAAGCCTATTCCTGCGATTATTCCAATTACAGGACAATTAAATTTTTCCGTGAAACTCGTTGCCAGCGCTGTAGTTAACAAGGTTGACATTACAACAAAGAAATTGAATATTGACATTCGCTGTCCAGCATGTAACTGAAAGTAGTTCCATGCGTGTTCTTTCAAATCAGTTGATACACCATTCTGTGACATTTTAAGCACGTCCTCTCATGTTATTAGTTAATGACTATTTAGCTGTGAGTCCCCCATCAATTGTTAGCACACTACCAGTGATATATGACGCTGCTTCTGAACACAACCACACGACCGCGTTGGCTACTTCGTCGGGTCTCCCAATTCGCCCAATAGGGTACCTTTGAGAACATTCCAAGTTTTTTTCGTGGTTCTTCTCAACCAGTCGATCTCTGAACGGTGTGTCTATAGCACCGGGACAGACAGCATTCACTCGTATACCCAAACAAGCATATTCCAATGCCGCGGTTTTCGTCAGACCAATAATACCATGCTTGCTGGCAACATAAGCTGGTAGCCCTCGTTCGGAACCAACTAAGCCGTATACAGACGAGGTATTCACAATAACTCCTGAAGCTTGTTGAACCATCTGGCGAATCTCAAACTTAAGGCACAACCATGCAGATTTCAGATTTGTCTCGATTACATTATTCCAATTATCCTCACTACAATCACCAGTCTTTGCTAACTCTCCCTCGATCCCTGCGTTGTTGTGTGCACAATCCAACCTCCCATAGGTTTTGACAACTTGCCGGATTAGTTGCTCTACATGGTTGCTCTTGGAAACATCCGCTTTCACAAATAATACGTCACTACCTTGATCCGCTATCCTCTTGGCAGTTTCCTCACCTCCATGAGCATCTACATCAGCAATTACGACTTTCGCACCGGCCTTAGCAAATGCGATAGCAGTTTCTCTTCCAAGACCCGAACTCCCCCCTGTAATTAACGCCACTTTATTTCTAAGCCCGCATACTTCCATAATATCTTCTCGCCTGATGTCTACATACGAAGTTTATCGGCACTCCAAGAAGATATCTTCTTTAAAAGTAGACCAAATCGACCAGAATTCATTTATAAACTTAATTGTGTGAATTATAGGACAGAAGAATCAATATGCGGTGTCTATGGTCGCATTTTTCAATATTAATCTTTTTATTTATGGCGAAAGTGCATAACCTAAAGCGAACAATGTTAGCTAAGGCTGTTCGGCACTTTTGTTGGGCGACAACGTGTTTTGCTGCTGCATATCCGGCTTCCACGAAGGATTGTCTTTCAGTGCCCGCTGTATTTGTTCTTCCATTTGCTCGGCGCTCAGACCGGTGTATACACGTGACAGTTTCTCTCGTCGTTTTCACATGAAGGCTACGGCATCAAATGTCTTCTTATTCTTCTTCATACAATACCTCTTTGGGCGTGCGTATCTCAATCAAACCATATCCGCATTATACCAAATAATTGAGAAAGAATAAATCCTGATTTTATCCACAAAAATGACCTTTTGTATAACAGGATATGGGATTATAATGGAATTTTGAGCTAAATAACAGGTTTGGAGAGAACGCCGAATGAAAGGGGTTTGAAAATGGTCAAAAACAATTTAACAAGACGGCAATTTATCGCCGCGGCTTCGGCCGGTTCGCTTGCCGGCGTCGTATCGAGAACCATTCCGAGCTACGCAAATATAACGAAAAAGACGGGTAAGCTGGCAATCCTTGGCGGCGAACCAGTCAGGAAGAACAAAAGCTGGCCTGACTGGCCGTACTGGGACGACGGCGTCGTTGACTCGATTGTAAAAACTACCAAGAGCAGGATATGGTGCAGAATACAATCGACATCAGGAACGGTGCCAACGTTTGAGAAAAAATTCGCTGACCTGATAGGGGCGAAGTTCTGCGTGGCGACAGGCTCCGGCACTCAGGCGCTGCACACCTGCGTCGAAGCTCTCGGCATCGGCCCAGGCGACGAGGTCATCACGTCGCCCTACACCGATCCGGGTACGATTGCCTCGATTCTGTCGGCACGGGCGCTGCCGGTCCTGGCAGACCTCGACCGCGAGTCGTTCCAGCTCGATCCGGCCGACGTCGAGCGGCGAATCACTGAAAATACCAAAGCAATTATGCCGGTGCACATGATGGGTCAGCCGTGCGATATCGACGCAATTATGGCAATCGCCAAAAAGCACAATCTGAAGGTCATCGAAGACGCCGCCCAGGCGCATCTTGCCGAGCACCGGGGCAGAAAGCTCGGTACTATCGGCGACGTCGGGTGTTTCAGCTTTCAGTCGAGTAAGACCATCGCCTGTGGTGAAGGCGGCGCCGTGGTCGGAAACGATGAAGAGTTGATGGACAAATGTTACACGGTCCACAATCACGGCACATCCCGCCGGGGATTCACCGAGGTGGCCGGGCCGAAATACCGCATGAACGAATTCGAAGCGGCTGTCCTGCTCGGGCAATGGCCCGGTATTATGGAACGCTTCAAACGCCGGAACGAAAACGCCTCCCATCTTACCTCAAGACTCAAAGATGTGCCGGGCATCCTTCCGCAGAAACTCTACGAAGGCACAAACAGCGGCTCGTGGTATCTCTACCCCATGAGCTATCGAAAGGAGCACTTCAACG
>JAFGPJ010000136.1 GCA_016936275.1 Sedimentisphaerales bacterium | reverse complement strand
GGCAAGTCGTTAGATCCGATACCAGGTCCGTTGTCGGAGATTTCACAAATTAAATCTTCATGTGTCGCATATGTCCTTATTTTAATGATTCCTTTCTGAGTTCTTTTCTGGGATTTTATGGCCTGAGCAGCGTTAATAATGAGATTGAGAAGCACTTGATTTATCTGCCCTGCATCGCAGATAACTGAAGGCACTTCGGAGAGCTCTGTTTTGACATCAATATCGTATTTGACTTCATTTCTTGCCATAATAAGCGTAGTCTTGATGCCATCGTTTATATTGTATGTGTCGAGGTTTCCTAATTGGTCAACTCTCGAGAAGTCTCTCAATGCTTGCACAATACTCGCGACTCTTTTGAGGCCTTCTCGCGAGTCACTGAATAATCCGGCGATATCTTCAAGAATAAAGTCGATTTGCATCGAATTTCGGGTTTTGTCTATTACACATGATTTGTCCAACAATTCCGATTTTTCAGAAGTTTCAATACTGCCGATTAAATCGTCGAACATCAGAAATAACTCCCGCATTTTCGACACGTAACCTTCCAGTGCCTCGAAATTGCTGGCGACAAAGCCTATCGGAGTATTCAGCTCGTGCGCAACACCGGCAGCAAGCCGCCCGATTGATACCAGTTTCGCATTTTGCACGCGTTCTGACTGCATTTCTTTCAGCTCTCGGTTCGCCTTTTCAAGCTCTTCGCAGGCGAACTTTGCGCTCTGTTCCGCTACTTTACGCTCAGTGATTTCTCGGCCGAGATTATCTATGGATGTGGTTGTTCTCTTCAGGTCGTCGGTCATCTTTTTGAAAGAAGCTGCTACTCGACCGATTTCATCACCTGACTCGATCTCAATTTGGGCATCCAAATTACCCTTACCTATTTCAACTGTAGCATCTTTCAGTTTCTGGAGAGGTATATAGATAGAACGTGCGATGATGAAGCCTGAGCCTAGGGCCAATACTAAAGCGATGATGGTGAATATAGAGACTAACCATCTGCTGTATTCAGTTATGTCTTGTGTCCGTTTCATTGCCAAATTTACTATACTGCTGGAATTCGCAAGTGCTTTATCATGTGCAGCTCCTTTTTTGTGGGCATAATCTTTGAGGTTTTGTTCGAGAATCCTTTTTTGGTCACAATATCTGCTGCTCTTTAATATGTTAATGGCTTCCTCGGCCATCCCATTATTGACGAATTCGATAGACGTGTTTTCCATCTCCACAAGGGCAAGATGTGCTTCGTTGGCACTTGAAAGTAACCTCCCATCTGTTTTTGTTCCTTTATCAATTGCTTCCGTTACTATGCTGTGATATTCTGACTTGGCGTCCTTATAGCATTGTTCCCATCTCTTATCTTGGGTAAAAGCATAATTCCTCGCAGATTGAGTTGAGACTTCATCATAGAAACGCATGGCTTGAGCTAAGTCTTCCAAATACGCAGTCTTATTAATTGATTCGAGACTTCTTGGTATTTCTTTACTCAATGGATCAGAGAATTTATTAAGCTGGTACAGCGAGATATGACCTACAACTGCAGCCCACATCGCAATCGCAAGAAATCCAAGATTCAATCTTTGACTTATTCGCACTTTTCGTTTCCGAAGTTTTTAATTGTCCGCCGCATTAAACCAGAAGGAAAGGTTCAAATATGGCATTTACTCCTGTAAAAACTCTCTTCCCTTTTTGTGTACTCGCTATAATTGTTGTCCCTCCGTCGACAGACCTTTCCTGAGATTCCCATCTCTGATTTCCACTTATCGACAATTCACAAGAGTAGCTTAATCTGCATCGGCGTTTTCTGATGTAAGGATACGTATAGTAGACTAACCATATAATACAAGTCCTGCTAATAAGACCACCAAGAACCCGATAATTCATGGCCAGAACATTCCGCGGTCAGCTATCTCGCCTTTGTAATAAATATGCGCTCGCTCATTGCAGTATGTTTTCACGACGATTCTTATCGGTCATTAGCAAGTTGCCTGGTAGAAAATCACTCCGGAGCATGTTTGTCTTTAAGTAGTAACAATTATCGGCCGACATTGATTGCAGAGTTTTTTGGCAGTAATCGGTGTTAGAGCGTGCACATTACTATGGATACCAGGAATCCCATAATTTCGTTTCTTACAGAAAAAAAGATTCTCGATGAGAGAACAGTTCAAACTGTAATCGACGAGCACGAAAAGACCGGACAAAGTCTTATAAGCATACTGAAAAAAGAAAATATTCTCGATGAAAGGCAATTAGCAGAGGTTGTTGCGAGAACAAGCGGGATCGAGTTTGTAAATCTCGCACCCGAGATGATAGAGCCTATGGTGGCTCATTTGGTATCTTACGAGATGGCCAGCCAACATAACGTGATTCCAATAAAAAGAGAGGGTGACAAATTGCGCGTTGCGATGAGTTCTCCACTTAATCTGTCTGTCCGGGATCAAATCGAAATGAAGACCGGATACAAGGTCATTCCGATTGCCGCCACACCCACTGCCATAAAGCATGCGGTACATTACCATTTTGACGTCACAAACGTGACAAAGCAGGCTATAGTCTCGATGCGACTGCAAGAAGGACCTGATAAGAGTATTCAATATGATGAGCCGGAGGCACTAAAAGTTGGTGACTCTCCTATAGCTAAGCTCGTTTCTTCTATCATAGGCGGAGCTATTGATAGCAGATCAAGCGATATACATATCGAGCCACAGGGCGCTGATGTAAGGGTGAGGTATCGCGTAGATGGAACCTTACGCTCCTCACTCACTGTGCCTTCGTCGGTTCAGCAGGAGATGGTCTCGCACATTAAGATTATGGCAAATATGGACATTTCTGAGCATAGGATTCCTCAGGATGGCCATGTGACTACTACTCGCGACGGCAACGTGTACGATCTTAGAGTGTCGTCTCTGCCGGGAATAACCGGTGAAAAGATAGTAATCAGAATTCTCGAAAAAGATACGGATAGATGGTCGTTGGATGAGATCGTCAGTTCACCACAAGACAATCAGAAACTCAGATCAATAGTTGATAATCCTTACGGGATGCTCTTGCTGACCGGTCCGACCGGATGTGGAAAGACCACTACCCTTTATGCGATCCTTAAGATTCTCAACACGCTTGAAAGAAATATTGTCACTGTTGAAGATCCGGTTGAATATCGGCTTGATGGCGTTACGCAGGTACAGGTTAGCCCCATCGCGGGAAGGACTTTCGGCCTAGCTCTGCGGAGCATTCTGCGGCAGGACCCGGACATCATTCTCGTTGGTGAAATTCGTGATGTTGAAACCGCCGAAATAGCGATCAGCGCGGCCCTGACCGGACATCTGGTTTTAAGCACGCTACATACAAATGATGCCGCTGGTGCAATTTCGCGATTGATGAATTTCGGGATACCACCGTTTCTCGTCGCTTCGGCCCTTTTGGGAACCGTAGCCCAAAGGCTGATGAGGATATCTTGTCCAAAGTGCAGGCAGGCTTACACGGTATCCAAGCATGAATTAAAGCTTCTATGTGGCCAATCAGGCCCGGACGGGAAGGTAGAACTGCATCGGACGGTTGGATGCGAAGCTTGCTATAAAACCGGATACCGCGGACGTAAGAGTATCTACGAAATACTGTGTATTACCCCAAGCATAAGGAAAATGATCATCCATGGAAGCAGCGATAGCGAAATTAAAGAGCAGGCTGTAAAGGAAGGCATGAAAACACTTCGTGACAGTGCGATCGCTGAAGTTCTCAGTGGCGTAACAACCATGGATGAGCTGACACGAATTGTCGAGATTTGAAGGCCAAGTTATGGCAGTTTACGAGTACACAGCGAGGAACGAAGCCGGAAATGAGTTTAACGGCTCTTACAGCGATATTAACAGCATCTCAATGCTGCGCAACGAACTGTCTAAAATGGGTTATGTATTGGTAAAGGTCCATCGGGGGAAAAAGGCTGCGAAAAAACGGAGGATAAGACAGGCAGAGGTAGTGACATTTTCATATCAGTTTGCAGCGATGTGCTCGGCTGGTTTGCCAATTGCCAAATGCCTCGAAACGTTGGAAGAACAGGCGGAAAATTCGGCCTTCAAGTGTGCAATCGCCGAGATCAGACAAGACATCCAGGCGGGCTCAAGTTTGAAGAATGCATTCGAGAAACACAAAAAACTATTCTCTGATTTCTTTCTGGGAATGATTGAGGCCGGTGAATCTTCAAGCAAGCTGTCCGAAGCTCTAAATATGAGCGCCGAATATCTCGAAAAGCGGATGGAGCTCAATCGAAAGGTCATGTCCGCCTTTGCTTATCCGATTTTCATAGGTGTGGTCTGTCTTTTGGTTCTGACCGGGCTGCTGGTGTTCGTTGTACCTGTTTTCGCAAAAATATATCAGCAGTTGCATGTCACGCTACCCGGGCCCACACTGCTTCTGATGGGCTTAAGCAACCTGATCAGGCACAGATGGTGGGCAGTTCTTCTTGGTATAATTCCAGCGGCGTTCGCTATACGGCGAATTTCAAAGTCGCCCTTAATCAGAGCCAGGCTGGATTCGTTCAAACTGAATATGCCCGTTTTTGGCAGGCTGAACCGTCTGGTTGTAGTTTCGCAATTTACGCGAACCTTCGCAATGCTGGCTTCGGTCGGCGTATCGTTAATCGATGCCCTGCATGTGGCAAGTGCGGTTGCTCACAATCACAAGATCACAGAGATTGCGAACGAGTTGCAAGCAGCAATCATGGCGGGTCACCCCGTTGGAATATCCCTGAAGAAATATGAAATCTTCCCTCCCATGATTTCACAATTGGCTACATCCGGCGAGGAGGGAGGCATGTTGGCAGAAATGCTCAACAAAGGGGCCGATTTTATTGACAAGGATATTGACAGAACGACCAGTGCTTTACTTGCAAAGTTGGAGCCGGCTTTGACGGTTGTTATGGGCAGTATCGTTGGCGTTATTCTCATGGCGGTATATTTGCCAATGTTCGATTACATGCAGCATTTGGAATAGCCGGCATACAACGAAGAATTTCGCCGGTTCGAAGGCATAAAAAAAGCATCACAACACTCGGGCTTACACCATACTACAAAAAAGGGTTGTAAGCCAATGCTCACAACCCTTTGGTTAATAAATAGATAGCCTCAGAACGATATTACATTAAAACGGAGGTTCTATTAAAATAACCTCGTCTGAGCCCTCGATTTCCTGGCCATCATATGTGCTTCCAGACAGGAATGCATAGCCATCTACAATCTGACCCGGATCAATGTCCTTGATCTCGACTCTGCAGAACAGATCCACCAGTCCATCCCGGTTGACATCCCTTTCACAAGCTAAAAAGATGTCGAATATATCCCAATAGGCTACTCCCGCGCCGGCAAGCTCAACCGTAGCCGGATCGACTGTCGTCGCATCGAAGTCTTCACTCGACAGGATCGCTACAGGAACCGTGCCCCATGAGCGCAGGCAGATAATATTATGCTGGCAGTAGGGCCTGATATTAATTTCGACCTGCTGAACACAAGAGCCGATCTGTTCAAAAATTAGATCATCGATAGCAGCGCCATTACCATCAGCAGGATAGCTTATGTAGAAATAAGCACTTTCAATCCTACCATCGGTATCGATGATACCAATAAATTGTTGTGGGCTGGCACCTCCAGGAATACGTACTTCGGCAGAAAGTCCATCTCCTTGTACTAGTATTTTTGAGGTTGTTGATGTAGCACTTAAAAAGTTAGCACCAACTCCAGTCACTGGACTGGAGAATATCATCCTAATTACTCCATTGGGTGCACCTGTATCGTCGGGAGCCAGACAAGCGACGCCGGAGGTTGGGGTGAAGTCCTGCCAAAAAGTGCCTTCTGGTATCCCTACCGAGGGATCCCCATATGAGTTGACCAGGTCTAATGTAAGACCAGAGCAGGCAAATTCATCTGAATTGAGTTTGACGATGCCTGCTTCACCACCCAACGTAGCTATACCCTCAAAGTCAATGTTTGTGAACGAGGGCATTGCAGCTTCAAAATTGGCCCGATTTGTGTAGCTTAAAACATCACCGAAAGCATTTGGTACCAAACTAATACTCAAGCAAAGGAACAGGATTAATAACTTTACACTTTTCAACGATTGCGGTTTCATTTTTTTCTCCTCTTAGAAATACTCTCTGACAAATTTCATTCTTGCTGCGGACTGCCCTCGGTTCATGCCGGTACCAGCTTGCAGCACACAATCTAACAAACTTGCTTCATCTACGCTCTCCTTAAAAAAGACTATTCTGCAATCTCTACCGTTGTTACGAACTGCCCATAGCGAATTGCCGTTTCCAGTTCAGAGTACGTAAACTAATAATCGTGGGCGGACGTGCAACCACTCTTTAGATATCAGGGAAAACCATAAAAAACTCCATCCTTTATAGGACTGCCTTCAATATATTGGCCATAAGGACCGGAAAAAACCGCCGGACAACTCCATTCTACCCTTTTTTCATTCATTTGTCCATTATGAAGCGTATGCCAATCCAAAATGTTGATGCCTTTTTTCAAAAAAAAAGCAAAAAAAGTAAAAAAAATTGCAGCGACAGATCTCATGACTAATAGATAATGCTGAATTTTTTAGTGTAAGAGCTTATTTATCAAAGACTTACCTGAAAATTAGCGAAATTCTTCAAAATACCCGAATTAAGACCCGAAAGCATAATCATACCCTATAAAATGGCTTATCCTGCAAGATGATGAACTCGGACACCGTGCATTCTTTAGAAGGGGTCTGAACTAACCAATTCCTCGTTTCAATCCCCTATAAAGGCCCTGGTCTTGATTCTGGGAGTTCTGGCGGCAATAGCTATTCTATGAATCATGAATGCTGTGCTGCCTCAAGGGTTAATGGCTGTAAGACTAATTTTGACAGGATTAACTCGCAGATCGAATTGCATTATCAAAATAACGGCGAGTGGCCCCTCACCTTGTCCCAGGTAATATCGGACAAATCTTATTTTTCCGATGGGAAGCCGAAGTGCCCAGTAACAGGCGGAGAACTATGTCAACGAGCTTGTTAACCATAGTGTGAACACAAGTAGGCATGACTACTAACCAAGTGTGGTTTACAGGGGGATTATATTATCGATTCTCTGAAGTCAACACAGTCCGATAATATGGCGAACCGGGTTGCCTCCCTGAGATTATCATGCAATGGTCCGAATTACCTAAGTATGTTATTGCGTGCTCTTTCTTCTAAAGTCGGCAATCTCTTGTGCCGATAGCACCGCTGCGGGGATTAAAGATTCAAGTGCTTAAATTAAAGTCTTCCCGATTTAGAAAGGAAAAAGAGATGAGACATAGAAAAGGCTTTACACTGGTTGAACTAATGATCGTGGTTTTGATCCTTGGAGCGCTGGCGGCAATCGCTATTCCAAGAATCATGGGAGGCTCTGCCGCTGCCAAAGCGAATGGCTGTGCAACCAATATCGACCTGATTAACTCGCAGATCGAGTTGTACTATGCGAACACCGGTGGTTGGCCTGCCACTTTGGATGTAGTAACGGGAGACACCGATTATTTCCCAGATGGTCCGCCGGTTTGTCCTGTAACCGGTTTACCATACTCCAACACTTTGACTGCTAACCACAGGGTCGACGCGACCGCGCATGCGCACCCATGAGAAATGGTCTGCGGGAATATTATCTTATGTATCGGTGCTTTGACATAAGCAGATATCCTGCTTATGTCAGCACAAAATCAGGCCAATATAAAAGTCGAGGTGCGACATGATAATAGAAAGCACGACAATACAGCTGCTACAGGTTGTCTTCCTGGCGCTAAAGCCAACTGAGCGATGGAGAGCTGTCAGGCACCCGTTTAACGCTTCCTCCGCAGCCGAAGGATGGTTAACAGTCTTCGCGATGGTAGCTCTAATCATAGCAGTCATACTCATGATCTGGCTAACCGCCAAGCGCAGACGTTCTGAGGATATCATTAAGCGGAAGATCGACGAACTAACAGCCGCCAACGAAAAGCTGCAGCAAGAAATTGACAAGCTGGGCCAACAGAAACCAGCCGAGGTGTCTGAGCAGATGCCGTCGGAAGAGTTGGATGAGTCTGAAGAACCTGTTGCGATCCAAAAAGGTTAGCTTGACGCTTATTGGGGCAGGGAGTCAAATGTGCAGTCCGATCCCCTTCCTGCAATTGACTTCAACCATAAGAATTCGTTACAAAATCGGCGCCACATCGGAGGTCACAATGCAAAAAGGAGGCAAGGGATTCACGTTTGTAGAGCTGATCAGGAGAAGAACAGGTTTCAGCCTTGTCGAAGTGGTTATGGTCGTATTGTTTATTGGCATACTTGCGGTCATAGCCATACCGAGGCTGAACATGGCTGTCGTCTCCCGGTACAAAGCTGAGGCCACGGCGAAAAAGATCGCCACTGACCTTCGCCGCGTACGCGGACTGGCCATTTCCGATGCCGCGAACAATACTGAAGGCTTTTCTTTGAGGATGCTCGGCCCCGGTCCGTATACCGGCTATGAAATAGTAAATCTTGATACCGAAGCAACGGTAGATTCTCACGCCATCGATTCGGAAGTAACCGTAGTTAGTCTGGCAGATGAATTCAACTTTGGCCCTTTGGGAAATCTGACGACCACTAACACGCAACTCACCGTTTCTGCTGAAGGAAAAACCTTTACAATCAACATTATTCGGGCAACAGGTACGATAAAATGCATCGAGAGCTAAAAATCGTAAAACGCAAATCGCTGATAGCAAACCGATACAAGGGGCTCACTCTCGCCGAGGTTATTGTGGCCTCGGCACTGCTGTTAACCGTAATGGTCCCGATTTTGAAGGCCCTGACCAGTGTTCAGGTAAGTTCGACAATAATCGAGCAAAAAACACGCGGCCTGATTCTCGCCCAGGCCAAGCTCGAAGATATAAAAGCACGCTCAATCTACGACTTCAGCAGTGTTTCCTCGGAAAACAATGTTCCTCTCGGCGGCTCGTACATTGGCAAAGTGGAATGTACATCCAAGGATGGTAACAATGACCTTAAGAATGTAATTGTCGCAGTCGGTTACGACAACGATGCCAACGGCAGCCTCACACCTGATGAAGTTCAGGTTACTCTGGTCACCCTTATTGCTCGGAGATGGTAGAGGCGAATCCTCCCATTACGTCCTGTGTTATCGGCATAACCGCCGAAGCGTGAAATTAGCTTGTTTTTGATGATGACAACGGCCTATAAATACGCTGCCAGGATTGCAATATGTGGGATTTAAGCGTATCTTACTTTTTCCTGCTCTTATCCGCGGGAAAGCCTAATGACAACCCTTTCTGTTGTCGAAATTAAGTGCAGGATTGGTGATAACGGAGGCATTGTATATCCACATGAGGAACGGGAACAATAGAGTTCGTTTATATCCGGCTCTTACGCTGCTGGAAATGATGATAGCGATGGCTATTATAGCTATTATCTTTGCCGTTTTGGTACCTCAGCTCAGGGCCATACAGAACAGCTGGGATTCCAACGCTAATAGTGCCGAGGCATTGCAAAACGGCAGAGTTTTGATCGACCACTTAAACCGCAATCTCTCAAAGGCTTCACGTATAACTGCGGTGAGCGACTCCAGCATGAGAAACGGTTACATCGAGTTTATAGACAACGACGCGAACAGCTATAGGTATGACGTGAACAGTGCGAGCGACTATGTGGAATTCGGCCCCATTGGGAGCCTTTCGGATTTGGCCGGCATGGTGAGCCAGTTCCGGTTTACCTGTTACGATGCCTGTGACCTGAGCACACCGATCACGGACGTCAACGATATTCGCAGTGTCATGGTCGAGACGACGCTGACAAACCTTGCCCAGCTTGGCCAGGACATGAACTTTTCAACACAGGCCTACCTTCGCACCAATGCCCTGCCTGCTGCATATTGGGGCATGGCGAAATTGTCGGAGCCCTGGCTTGAGTTCGATACCGTCCGGGGTATTGAGCCGGCACTGTGCCAGATTGACCAGACACATTATCTTTGTGTCTATTGTGGCTATATGGATCATGGCTGGGCAGTGGTATTGACGGTAAACACCGACACATGGAGCGTAAGCAAAGGATCGGCTTTCGAATATGATAATGTCAACGGAATAGGACCGGCTTTGGCCAAAATAGACCAGACACATTATCTATGTGCCTACCAGGGCCGGGACGATGATGGGTGGGTAAGAATATTGAAAGTAAATACCGGCAACTGGACAATCAGCGAGAATGCCAATCTTGAATTTGACACAAGTCAGGGACTAACTCCGGCTTTGGCCCAGATAGACCAGACCCATTATCTCTGTGCTTATACCGGCCCGGGTGATGACGGCTGGGCGGTTGTGTTAAGTGTTGCAACGCCCTTTTTCGATTCAATCAGCATGGGGACGCCTTTTGAGTTCGACACAAAAATGGGCACCACCCCTGCGTTGTCCAAGATAGACGAGACGCATTATCTTTGCGTCTACAGTGGCAACGCGGCCATGGGTACGGCGGTTGTCTTTACGGTAAACACAGGTAACTGGTCGATTAGTAAAGTGCAGCCGTGTGAGTTTGGCGCCGGCAGTGAGGCGGCTTTGGCCAGGATAGATGATGCGCATTACCTTTGTGCTTACCAGTCCGGTGGAGACATTGGTTGGGCGACGGTTTTGACTGTCAATACAGGGACTTGGGCCATAACAAATCAGACGCCCTTTGAGTTTGATACCGTGGGTATGACGCCTGCTTTATCAAACGTGGATGAGACGCAATATCTGTGTGCATATATGGGTCCGTACTCAGATGGTTGGTCCGTTATTTTGACCGTGGACACCGGTAATTGGACTGTTTCCAAAGGAACACCATTCGAGTTTGATATTGCAGATGGTGCCAGCCCGGTTCTGGCAAAGATTGATGATAGCCATTATCTTTGCGCCTACGCCGGAACTGAGGACGATGGCTATGCAGGGGTACTGGAACTGAGTGAGTATGTACTACCATAGGAATTTAATAAAGGCATGAATGGAGAGTTTAGACACAAGGGTTCGGTTCTATTATTGGCTATTTTTGTCATAGCGCTGCTGACGGCCGTGGTTATCGGGATGCTGCAATTGAGCACAGAGGAACTACAGCTCATGCGGAACCAGATCTACGCCGCCGAGGCATTGGCTATCGCGGAGGCCGGTCTCAACAATGCCTTCATCGAGCTTCGAAATGACCCGAGCTGGAGCGCCGGCTTCGCAAACAAGACCTTTAACGGCGGCTCGTACACGGTTGCCGTCGCAGGCTCGACAGTTACCTCGACGGGCACTTCATCGCAGGGCTTTGTCGGACGAGTGAAAGCCGACATAACGGTTGGAAGCAGCAGCCCGCACATAATAAGAATTGACAGGTTAAGGATCAACGAATGAAGCTCGGAGCTAAAACCGTATTGGGAATTGATATCTCGGATAGCCGGATCAGTATGGCACTGCTTAGACGCATCAAGAACAGCGTCAAAGTGCTTAAGGCTGTCAGTGCACCCATTCCCAAGGGGGCAATCAAGGACGGCTGCATTGAGGAGCCCGAAGTACTTGCCAAAGCTATAAAGGAATTGAAATCTCACAATAAAATCCGGGCAAGAAAAGCTGCGATATCTTTATCCACATGCTCTACGATTGTTCATATTCTGGATGCACCCAAAGGGGCGCCGAGTAATATCGGGCAGTTCGTTCAAAAAGAGCTGAAAAGCTACATTGCCTTATCAGGCAAGGCAATCGCCTTTGACTTCTGCGGAATCAAGTCAGGTCAGAGGTCGGGAAACCGCCTGCTTGCCGTTGGAGGCGATAGCAAAGAAATAGCTTTGCTTAACGTAATTTGTGGACAGGCACATCTTGATGTACAGGTCATCGAACCGTCAATACTTGGCTATATCAGAGCACTTTATGCTGAAAGAATAGAAGGGAAATTTGACAACAATGTGCTTATGGCTGTATTGCATGGCGGCGTTCTGACCCTGTGCGTATTCAGAAAACAAATGCTGGATTTTATCAGAGTTAAGGACATCAGCGGTGAAAATACAAAGGCTAACGAGCTGTGCCAATGGCTCGCTGGCGAGATAAATGCGATCATTCAATTCTATGATATCGAAGTCGCTGACAGTTCGGGAAAGTGGGAAGTCACAATTGTTGCAGATGATGTACAATTGCCTGAAGACGCGGCGGCTTCTTTGAGCGATAATATTGCCAGCGCCGTGGAGGTCAGGACCGGCCAAAATGCTTGCCGGGATACAATTGTTGACTATAACAGTTGCAAAGGAGAACCTTCGGCGCTTGCAATCGGCCTGGCTATGGGACTTTTGGGTATACGCCAGACCGGTTTGAAAGTAAATCTGGTCCCTCCGGAATCTGCTGAGGTTAAATCGGCTAAAAAGCAGCTTGTATTCACATGTGTCGTTATTGCCGTAGTGATTCCGTTGCTCACGATAGCAGCCGCGATGGGTATTAGTCGACTGGCCGACAAAACCAAAAAAAGCATCCTGGATAGAAAGCAGGCGGAGCTTACAGAGGACATATCTTCTATCTCTAAAGAGCTCACATTCCTGAATCAACAGATCGAATTACTGTCAGAAAGGCCCGCCGAGATAAGTGAGATTTTGGATTCTCGTCTCGTTCTTGATTGGGCGAAAATCCTGAACGGCGTCAGAGTTCAAACACCCGAGTCTGTTCGTATTACCGAGCTGTACTCGGTTGGTGATAACAGGATAGTGCTGGAGGGTTTGGCGCTAACATACGAGTCAGCACGTTTGTTTGAGAAGACGCTGAATGATCTGGATTTTATCAACTTAGCCTCTTTGAATGAGGTATCGAGAGAAGATAATGAGAATGGATTTGTCATGTATAAGATTAATTGTTCATTGAATTCGGAAAAGATAAAAATCTGATGCTGATCAACTATATCGCCAAATTAAGTAGTCCAGCAAGAAATGCCACTTCGGCATCGCTTGTTTTTATCGCAGCAGTAGCAATGTATAGATGGGCGATTATACCGCATACCGGTTATCTTTCGTCAGCGAAAGGCTATGAATCTACTATGAATAAAGTTATAGGACAAAACAAGATTCTCGCCGTTCAGGTTGAGACCAAAAGAAAGAAACTGCAAGGACTAAGTGAAAGCTCCACTCTGCTTCAGAGTACTTTGTTTACAGGTGACCAGGCGAAAGAGTTTTTCAGCGATTTACAGGTCATTTCCGAACAGGAGGGCTGTGCAGTCCAGTCCACTCACTACGTTACTGAAAAATCAAAATCTGAGAATGACCATCTCGGCATAGAAACTAAAAGCGCGAATATAAGTGTTGTGGGGATTTACCAGGACATAGAAAAGCTCATAGGAAGGTTGCAAACACGTACCCAGAAAGTCTGGATAGACTCCATAAGAATGCGGACTCTCGATGAGAATTCGGACAGCATTATATGTGATCTAACTGTTACAATCTTTCAAATCAAGGAGAAGCGTACCTTATGAATAATCAGAAACATACAAAGACAGTCTTTTGCTATATTATTTTCGCTTTCGCTGCTTGGGGTGTTCTGTTCCAGTCCCGGCCGCTCATGGCTGCACAGAATGAGTCATTACCAGTTGGCCGTGCGAATCCTTTTGCAAAGATCGCCAGACCGACAAATCCCAGCCCGGTGACGGCTATTACTACCTCTTTAGGCTCTGATGAAAAAAGGCCGGATTTGTTTATGCAAACGGTCATGCTCAAGTTCCTCGATGCCAAGAGCCTTCAGCAAGCTGTGAGTAAGATGTCTTCCGAATACGGCACCGTGGCGGTCAATCAGAAGAACAATTCTCTGATAATATGCGACACGAAAGAGCATCTTGCCAGTATTCTGTCTGAGATAGATAAGGCCGATAGGACGCCGCAACAGATTATGATAGAGGTGGTTATTGTAGACGTCCAACTGCGCGACAAAAATGAAATCGGTGTCAACTGGGACCTCCTTTCTGATAAAAACTATGATTATATTTACAGACAAAATTTAACGAACCGCCTCGGTTCTACTATTGCCGACAGCGAGACTATCGGTAATGCCACCGCCTTCAACACTACGGGTGTCGGCGGGAACTTCAGTGTCATAAGCGGCAAAATTCGCAATATTGTTGCCATGCTGCAGAATAAAAGGGACGTCGAGATACTCGCGAGCCCAAGGGCTATGATGGTCAGTGGAGAATCCGCCAACATCAAAGCAGTTGAAGAAATTCCTTATAACGAGGTGAGCGACACTGCTGCTGGAGGTGTGGGGGCAATTACCTCGACAAAATTCAAGGAAGTCGGTGTCAATCTGCAGGTAAGCGCGACAGTAACAGATGGGAATAACATTTTTCTTACAGTCGATACGGAACAAAATGTCAGGACGAGCGAGAGTCCGACAGGTGTACCCGTGGTTGACACGAGACGAGCTACTACAGCGCTCTTGCTCAGGGACGGCCAAATAGTCGTTTTCGGAGGCTTAAGACGGCAGGAAACAACCAAAGAAGTTAACCAGATCCCTATTCTCGGTGATATTCCCGTGCTTGGTTTGCTGTTCAAATATACAAATACTGTTGTAAACAATACCGAGCTGATCGTGTTTCTCTCGCCGCATATTTATAAAGAAGGAAAGCCGATTCCCGAGGACGCTATGTCAAAGTTCAATGAGATAACCAGCAAGCCAATGCTCTTGTTGCCGGAGGAGGCTAAACTCAGAGAAAACCATGACCAGCTTCAGAAGCATCTTGATGAGCAGACTACAACAGCTGAAAAACTCCGGCTCGAAATCGCCAGGCACAGGCAGGCCGAGAGAGACGCTAAAAAGGAAATCCTGCTGGAGAGGATAAATGAACTGAAAAATAAAACAGATGATGATTCTGTTAAAGAGCTGATATCAACCTTGACTACATTAAACGAAATTCTCAGTCAGGAAATACAGGAGGCTTTGAGTTCCTCAAAAAAAGTCTTGGCCGACGAGGGAAAACAGCGTTTATAGACACTTTGGGGCACTGTGTGCTCCTGTAAATATATTCGTGCAGAAAGGAACTTCAAATATATTTGTTATTTTTCAGAAAACAGCCATGTATATTTGCTAAGATGATGAAAACCTGCTATAAGCGAAAATACGACATGAAAGAATTGGCAGCCCGGTTATATAAGCTTTTTCCTAACGCAATTATAGTATTTTCCTAATTTTTTGGCAAATTTTAGTCGATGAATATGTCTGTGGTGAATCTGTAGTGCAGAAAATCCAATGATTATGACAGGAATTATTGAGGTTAGATAGGAATGTTTGGAGCGTTTAAGTCAAATAAAAAAGCAGCCCCCGCTCGAATACTTGTCGTTGATGATGAACCCGACTGCATCAGCATCATCCAATGCCGCCTTGAATGGTGTCACTATGAGGTTATAACTGCCAGCAACGGAGAGGAGGGGCTCCGAATTGCAGAAGATAAGAATCCGGATATAGTCCTTCTTGACACTCACATGCCCGTTATGGACGGCTGCGAGATGCTCGAACGCATGAGAAAACATCCTATATTAAAAGACACACCTGTAATAATGGTCACAGCGCTTTGCGATCGACAGAATATAGCCGCAGCTTCAGTTTTTGGTATTGCAGACTATGTTACGAAACCTGTTGATTTCACAAACCTCCTTGAAAAGATTTCCAACATTTTGGGAAATAGAGCCTCGAGACCTTCCAAAAAGTATATTGGTAAGACAACAACAGCATAGTGATCTGTTACCCATAAGGCAATGGATATGGTATTTGCTGGATTTCCGTTGTTCCGCCGGAACATTCGAGGACCTTTAGAGTCTCGGTTTGATGATGTCCTCGACAGAGCGTGGAATGGGACGCTTTGCTTCTTCCGGATCGCGCTTGACGTCCCATTCTGCACCCGGTCTGGCGTACCATAAAGTGGTCGGGGCGTAACTCATGGTTGTTTTCGCCCAGTGCCACAGCTCCATATCAAACTTGATGGATTTTTCAAAGGGAATTGCATCCAGAGAACGGAACCTTAAATTGACGCTAAAGCCAGGTTTCAGGTTGCCGTCACCGCACGGCTGAGCATGGAACGCTGATTCGAAATATTCGGGCTTGCACCATGCATAGCCGTAATAGTCTTCGCTGCCTGTACCGATATGCGAAGGGAAATGCTCGCCGTCCACGTAGATTTTCTCATCGCCTTCTCCCCACCAGGTATTGGCTGTGTTGAAAAGCGTCAGGACATCGCCGACGTAGGCGCCTTTGCCCTGGACTGTGATCCAATTTAAATCGAACGCCCCGTGGTCTTTGCTGTTCTCATTTGACTGTGTTTTTACATCTGGCCATTGTTTCCATGCAGCGTGAAAATAGCACGAGCGATTGTCCCAGTCCCATGAGCCGCTGAGAATCTGGCCGCGGGTAAGCTTGACCGGCTGTGAGCCGAGATTAAGGATGCTGATTTTTGCTTCTTTACGGAAGGGCATGATCCAATAGCACGATAATCTGCTGTCTTTGGATACGCTCGTGTACCACGTCGAGTAAGGGTGCAAGTGGTAGCCCGTGCCGAAGAAATCTCCGATAGGGCACCAGACTGTGGTTTCGCCGTCGAAGGCGATTTTGATGACCGTGGAGCGCAGTGCCTGGGGTAGGTCTTCGGCCTGGAGCTGGAACTGCATAGCACGAATTGCTTTTTGCCCCTTTATGGTGACAGAGCTTTCGCCTGCCGGCTTGATAGTTGTTTCCAATGTGTCTTTGCTCAAATTATCCAGGCCGACACATTTATTTTCCCTGAGCATCTGCTGAACCTGGTCCAGGGTAGAGCGTTCCTGCTGCAGGTCATTCATTCTGAAAGACTCGACTTTCGTTCCTTTCTCGTATGTGCGATAGTTGATCTGGTAGTAAAGGGCCTCGCCTTTGCGCGCGCCTTCGTCGATAAAGGT
>JAFGPJ010000135.1 GCA_016936275.1 Sedimentisphaerales bacterium | reverse complement strand
TCGAAATCGACGAAGCTGTTGCCCCACGTCACGTGGGGCAGTGTGCCCGCTCCCGAACCCGTCACCAGCGTTACGTCCTCGAACATGTCGCTGCCCAGATTCTTGTAAAGCGTGGCAAGCTGTCCCTGGTAAGAAGTCACATAGAAATCCAGCAGTCCATCGTTGTCATAATCGCCACAGTCAACTCCCATGCTTCCCTGCTCGTCGCCGTGGAGGTCATAGGCGGTTGCTGTCATAAGCCCGACCTCTTCGAATTTACCTGTGCCGTCATTCTGGAAAAGGAAATTCTCCCCCACGTCGTTTCCGATAAATACGTCCGTGTCGCCGTCGTTATCGTAATCGCCGCACACAATTCCCATCCCCCAACCCGCATGATTTCCAACCCCGGACGATTTACTTACATCGGTGAACGTGCCGTCACCATTGTTGCGGTATAGAAAATCGGGCATGGGAGGATAAAAGCGGGGATTTGCATATACTGGAAATCCCCTGGTTGTGGTATTGACATGTTTCTCATAAGAAAAGTCAAGATAAATTGAAACGTAAAGGTCTAAATCACCATCCTTATTCATGTCGAGAAAACAGGTTCCCGCTCCAACGTGGAATCCATTGTCTACGCCTGCTTTTTGCGCCACGTCCGTAAATGTGCCATCACCATTATTTCGATACAGCACATTCGGCCCGTAATTATTCAGGTAAATATCAAGGTCTCCATCATTATCATAGTCACCTGCAGTAACACCCAAACCATATCCAGTATCGCCCACGCCTGCTTGTTCTGTAACGTCGGTAAATTTCCAATCCCCATCGTTGCGATAGAGCGCATTGGTCGGCTTATCGTCAACTTCTGTTCCTTTGAGCGGCGCGCCGCTTAGAAAATAGATATCGACATCCCCGTCATTATCGTAATCAAAAAGCGCCAATCCCGCGCTGACTGTCTCCATTATGTAGTGTCGGCCGGAGCCGCCATCTGTGTGCACGAAGGTTATTCCGGTCTGCTTTGTAACGTCGTGAAGCAGTATGGGACTTTCGGCGAACGCATCGACGGACCAATGCAATAATAAGAGCACGGCCACAAACCAATATCCGATATTCTCCCGGGGATATTGGTCTATTGCCGAATCAATCTTCTTAATTCTTGCTTTTGATATGCTCATACACGTTCCTGTACTTCATATTAGCCGGCTCTAATTGTATGGCCTTTTCTATTGCCTTGAGTGCATTTTCCGTCTCGCCGTTCATGTCACGGGCCCAGCTCAGCACAAAATAATTAAGGGCGGTCGGCTCCAGCGCAACGGCTTTTTCCGCAAGTGCTCTGGCTTCCGGATAACCTGTGCCTGCTCTTAAATATAGCTGAGCGAGCTCGCGATAACCACTGGAGGATTCCGGTGCCACCTCAATGACTTTTCGGAAAGCCTTTTCCGCGTTTCCCAACTGTTTTAAGCGCATCGAAAGGATCCCAATATTTAAGTGACAGAGTGGGTCTTTGGGATTAATTTCACCGATTCTTCCATACAATGAAATCGCATCAGTTATACGGTTGCTCGTTAAATAGAAAGATGCCAGCTTTTCAAGACAAAGGACATTATTTGGATCAAGTGTCGTTGCCCTTTTCAGGAATTCTTCGGCCTTTTGAAAATTCCCGCCGGCTTGATACATTTGTCCGGCAAGTAAATATGTCTCAGCCGCACCTTTTTGCATATCCATAAGATCGACAACGGCCTTGTTGCGATCCTTCAGAACCTTCATGTCCTCGGCCTTGAGTTTTTTGAAAATAGCCATATAAGTCTTAGCTTTGTCTTGCTGCTTCAATCTGGTGGACAGGGTAAAAAGGCCGTAGTAAGCATTGGTGTAGTTGGGCTCATTCTCGATTGCCTTCTCGTAGTTGTCTCCGGCCTTCTCATATTCTTTCTGCCGAAGATACAACTGTCCAAGCAGAAAATGACTGGAGGCCGAACCAGGAGAAATTTGAATGTCCTTTTCTAATTCTCCGACTGCTTGGCTTTGCTTGTTTTGGCCCATCAAAGCCAGAGCGATATTATGGTGCACGCCGGGAGTGTTGGGATCTATTTCAAGTGCCTTTTGCCAATAATCTATTGCCTGCTCGTATTGCTCCTTATTCATATAAAACCACCCGATGCTCTTATAGACATCAGGCCGCTCCGGATCCTTTTCTAACACTTTATTGAAGTATTCCAGCGCCCTGGTAGCGTCGCCGTGTCGTTCCCACAAATTGCCCATTAGCATGACCGGATTTGTACTATTGGGAAAGTCCTTCACGAGATTCTCAGCAAGTTCCAATTCCTCCTTTTTCAATGCAGCAATTTTTTGTTCCGGAGTTAGTTCGGATTTCACCTGCTCTTTGGAGTTTGGCACTGTCGATGTTGTTCGTTGCTTCTCATCGGCCTGTGAAAAGGCTGCCGACTGGAAGAATCTGCAATGAAAAGCACACACGATGAAACCCGTCGTTAATATCGACAGAATTCTTTTCGAACAATCTGTTTCCCATCTACGAGTTATTGTTCGCTTAACCATACCAATAGCCTCAATCTGAGTTTTAATATATGGCAAATAATGCTCTATATCGACCCGTTCTATCTCAATCATAAAAGATAAGCGACTCCGATGCAAGATGCCTCCAACCGCAGATATTCTCGGACCAATATCGAAAACCCGGCGTGAATTCTACTCAGTATCCGGATTGCCTATTCGTCTGGTATTGAATCGCCTGCGGTACTGACGCCGCTTTTCATCGTCCGGGTACTTTTCATCTGCACCGTATGGATATGTGCTCATAGAGTGGAACGGCAGCGGCTCGACTGTATCGGGATATGCCGAATAAAGGTCCATGTCTTTGCAGAAGCTGTCGGTTTTAAGTATGAACGACCGGCGGAATCCATCCGGCACGGGCTTCAAGTCGCCTGCTGAAAAACGAAGTGTAATCTCTTCTCCCCGCCCCATTATAACATAACAATCGTCCGCCTGGTCCAGAAGCTC
This sequence comes from Sedimentisphaerales bacterium, assembly GCA_016936275.1. Taxonomy (GTDB): domain Bacteria; phylum Planctomycetota; class Phycisphaerae; order Sedimentisphaerales; family Anaerobacaceae; genus JAFGPJ01. Next base: position 5,183 of record JAFGPJ010000135.1, on the reverse strand, counting down.
CGTAACCTCGCCATAGCGGGTATAATCGCCCTTCATTATTTTCCAGGCGACAGCCCCGCTTATATTATCATAATCATAAAGAGTCGGATGCCGCCCATCGGGAGAATATTCCTGGGGATAACCTACAAAATGAAGGTCAGCACTTTTTACCGGCAATTCCTGGATTCTAAGGCCCGCATCCTCAAGGACCGGAGCAATGAATATCTGGTCCCAGTATATTTCCATATTACTGGAAATGCGGATTCGTTTGTCGCTGGGCAACAGCTTTCCGGTCACATCGAGAGTCATCATATGCCGGATGCCGGCAGGATATCCGACCTCGTTGAAAAGCTCGATCCACTGGCCATCGCGAAAGACATGGATGCTCGGAGCACGGCAGCGCAATCCGGCCTGGCTTGCAGCGTAGTTTGTTGACGAATATGGGTACTCGACCCATCCGTGCAGAAACAGCACAAGACGCGATTGAGGTGATACCACCTGGAGCCTGTCACCAAAGTCGAGCTCTACGAAATGATCTTTGGCCAACCCTGTGAAGCGTGGGTCCGGTTCGGTTGCCCCGGCATAACGCCGGTCAATCAGACGTATCTTTTCAGTGACATCGGCGCCGCTGTCATCCACGGCACGTATCGACTCAATCGGATTGTTGAAGCAGAAAAGCTCGAAGGGCACGGGCGGGATACTAATCGCCATCATTTCATGGGGATAAACTTCTGTTCTCTTCGGATGGTCAACCGCGATTAATTTGGCCTGGTCGAAATAAACGACCTCCTCGATAGGTTCCAGCACCTGGAATATATACTCACCATCACGCGGCTCGATATTCGGAATGGGTAAATACTCTGTTCGGTCGGGCTTGGCGTACTGGCCCGGTGCTGTGAGATAACCGATTCCACCCATGCCTCCGAAATCTGATACAAACTCGAAATGTGTGCCGTCCCACACAAAAAGATGCGGGCATGAAGAAACCTTACGCTGTAGCTCTGTAACTGTTATCACCTGATCTGCTGGCAGCTCCAGCTCCGCCTGAAGGACAGCGTCCGGCCACATTATCCTCAACCAGTCCACCTTGGAGTATTGCCCTAATCCGGCATGGATCCGGTACGGAGGCACGGCCACATGTCCAGAGGACGTTCCCACCACATACTGCTGGAAAACAGAGCCGGTCTTGATCTCCACGCGAGCACCGATTGCCGAGTTATTCGAGCGTGTTTTCTTGTCCTGTTCCCTTATGCCGCGAAGGTCAATTTCAATCCAATGGCCACCCGGCGTAACATTTTCCACGAGGAACGGTTTTTCTCCGATTGGAGCAATAAAAATATCACAATTTCCATTACCCGTAAAATCCGCCGCTACACAACTGGCATTGCCCGGGTAATTAATGGCTGAGAGCATGTTCCCCGGATCGACCTCAAATACATCGATGAAACGAACTTCAGGCCAGTTGTTAATAAGCAGTGCCGGGCCACGGCTTCCATTGCGTCTTAAAGCATCAGCGATAACAATATCCAAATCGCCGTCATTATCCATATCTGCGAACTGGCCGCCGGTTCCGCCGAGCCGGCCACAACCTTCAGAAAAATTCCGGTGAGGCTTAAAAACAAAACCGCCCTGGTTCATAAATAGCTTTATTCCGTCACTTGTAAAAATCAGAAGGTCGCGGTCGCCGTCTTTGTCAGGATCCCCTGAAGTGGCGCTGAGAACGCCCTGAACCTTTAGGCCTGTTGCTTCGGCATCCAGCAAATGATATTGCAGCGCCCGATCATTCACCCAGCCAACTGTTCCTTCCTTAGAGAATATAACTAAATCCAAATCGCGGTCGTTATCGAAATCATCATAGACCGCGGCGGTTACGGGACTATTCTCAAGCTTCAAACCGAGTTTGTCAGCAATATCAACAAAGGAACCATCCCTGTTATTATTGCAAAGGCTTCCGGCTGTATTACGAAACGCCAAAAAGTCCAAATCACCGTCGCTATCGACATCAAGAACCCTCGCAAAATGAGTCATGGATTGCCCGCCGGCAATCGTTTCGTTAGGATCCGATTTGAAATTCGCCTTGCCATCATTTTCGAAGTAAATGTCCGGACCAGCCCGGCCAAGCAAAAGATCAAGGTCCCCATCATTATCCACATCACCGAAACAGGGGCTGATACCCTGCTGTGCCAAAGTTACACCGCGGGAAAATCTGCCAGCACCATCATTATACCATAAACATACACTTCCATCGTCCCCGAATGCTGTTATACAAAGATCGATGTCCCCGTCCTCATCTATGTCACCGGCGGCAATACCCGGAAGCTCCACGCTCCCAGCGGATGATTTCCATGCTGAAGTGGCATCGGTTATGGATTTCAGTTCAGGGGAAAATAGAATCCGTTTCTGTGGAAATGTCGCCGAAGACGGCAAAGGCAGGTTGTCGGCACCGAGTGCCATGTAGTATTTCCCCACCGTTCCATACGCCTTGAGGACGGTAAAAGTTCCGCCGGTAAGTTCTGCGTCTTTGAGCTGCTGGAAACGAGTAAAAAGAGCCTTCGCTTCATCGCGTCTTTGCGTTCGCTGATACTGAATGGCAAGCCGATATACAGCGGAAATAAAACCCGGATCGATAACAATGACCTTTTCAAGCATTTCCATGCCCTTATCCGCAGAGCCAAGATTAATAAGAACCTCGGCGTATTTATACAGCACGTAGGGATCTTTGCTGTCGGCTTCATATACTTTCCTAATACATTCGAGCGCCTTTTCATTTTCTCCGATGTGCTGATAATACAGGCCGAGGCAAAATCGCGCATGCAAGTGGCCGGGATTAGACTCCAATATGGTTTCAAATGCTTCTTTTGCCATTTCGAGATAGTTTTCCGCTCCGGATTTTTCCTGCATATTGAAATAGGCCAGCCCGAGATTAAATCGTGCCGCGGTCCAGTCGGGCGCCGTCTCCAAAACCGAATCGAATGCTTTCGCTGCTTCAAGGTAATTGTATTGTTCGAGAAGAGCAGCGCCACGATTAAAATCCGTAAGCGCCTTGCCAAGAGGCCCCGAGACGATTAGCTCGGATTCGTTCGAAGCCGAAACCCGTTCCGGCATTTGTGGCCGTCCTGTTCGGCTCCCACAGCTTGTAAGTATCAATCCCAAAAGAATACAGCATCCAATATTTTGTAAAGTCTTCTTCATAATTAATAGCTCATTGAGTATGCGTAGGACGCATCCGCTCGCCGACTTTTTTAAAGTGTGACAGCGCACTTTCCCAGTCGTCAAAGTCCTTCTCGGTGAACAAAAGAGTGGTCTGGCCGATGAGAATTTCGTCGCCGTCCACCAAAGCTGTCTCTTCCGCGATTTTTTTATCATTAATGAATACACCGTGCCTGCTTTTCATATCGAGGGCGTAATATACGTTCTGCTGCTTGTCATAGCGAATCTGAAGGTGCCTGCGTGACACCAGATCGTCCAGGACTTGAACTGGGAGAGCTTCGTTCCTGCCGACTACGTTTGTCCGATGACCGAGCGGATAATAACTGCCTTTCTGGCCCCCGGATATTATGAAGAGCGACGCCATTTTTCTACTCCTCAAATACTGCTCACTTAAAATATTCATATTTTCACACTGAATATAATATTTGCCATTTATAACAGCGTCAAGATACACTTTTCAGATTTATCGGGCGGGATCTTAAATATATCTTGTTCCGACTTCTTGCAGGCCATTCAATTTATCATCTCGTCGGCGCCAATATCTGGCTTGGCATCACGCCGCTGTCTGTCAAAATCATCGACGACTGCCGCCAATACCATGCCTTTATCGATGGCACCAATTGAGGTGCTCTTCAAATGCAAATTTCCCCGCGCCGGATCAATAAAACCATCTGTAACATCTTTAATGAGATTGTTGAGAAATGTAATTTTGCTTTCAGATTCGTTCCTTATACCCGGCCCGCTTAGCAGGTTATTGGCAATAAGCAAGCCATCGTTCGTAAAAACCGCTCGAAGCAGACGATGCAGCTTACTTTCCGGATCGTGAATCGTATTATTGAGAAGCTTGCAGTCTTTAGTATAAACTGTAACGATGCCGGCCTCCGGTGCTCTGGTTATGAAATTGTTCCTCGCTATGAAGCGCACGCAATGATATTCGACATCGCCCGGCCGGTGCGGATTGCCGAGCTGCAAACCGACGTCGCAGTCAATAATTATATTCCGCTCAATCACACAATCCTGTGAATCATGCCAGATGAAAATAGCCCCCCGACCCTCGAACGTTCTGCCCTGAATCCCGACAAAAACGTTATCGCTGATAATCCAGTCTTTGGCGAACACGACATCAATGCCGGCAACATAATTGCCCTTCGCAATGTCTGCCGGATCGTCGCTAAGACGCTTCGACCTGTCATTGTAGAACAGGCAATATTGTATCCGGCAGTTCTTCGGTCGAACCACATCGCGGTTCTCTTTCGGAACTTTTACGCCTTTGACGCCGCGCTGCCAGATATTGTGAATGATACAATTGTAGATTGTAAGATTTTGAACGTTTGTCTCTGAGTTAATCTTAAAGCCATTGCACTGGATATTTCGGATAGTCAGGTCCGCAATAGTGACGCCGGAGCAGGCACTAATACCCAACAGCTCTCTGTGGCGACTCTTGGCCCCGTCGATAATCACCCGCTCGCGTTGCCCTGATGCACCGCGTAATGTGACGTTGTCGGCACTGATTTGGACATAACGGGGCATCATATAATGACCGTCTTCTATAAGTATGGTCTGGCCGGGCTCAGCCTGATCCAGAGCCCGGATCAATCCCTGGACGTCGGAGACTAAAATGGCTGGCTCCGAGGCTTGTGGTAATGCAGGAGCGATGGGAAACCATTTTTGCATGGGCGGATTAGTATTATCCGGTTTTTCGTCTGTGGTTCCAGGACTGTTAGCCAACGACACGAAAGAAGATGTCAGAAGAATCACAAATATCCTACATGCAATTGTTTTCATATCATCATATAAGAAAAATGATTACCGGTTTAATCATTCTTTCGATTCCTTTCAAATACAAATGACCATATATTCGAAATAGTCCGCCTAGTCAAATCAATTCTGATGTCCTGATGGCCGGAGGGTGCGTGTCACAAATGTAGGTGCAGCCATCCCCAAAGCCTGCGGCTTTGAGGCTGCCACCCGTTTTTTGCCAATCCGGATTGGGT
>JAFGPJ010000134.1 GCA_016936275.1 Sedimentisphaerales bacterium | reverse complement strand
CAGGACAAGGGCCAGCTACGCTTTGTTCCAACAGCTTTATGGATTCCTGAACACAAAGCCGAGTGTGGCAGATATTCTGAGGAAGTTCCATAACGTCCTTGATGCCAAGAAGAGCTTTGGCAGCAGAAGAAACGCAGAGTATGCTGCGGAGAGCCTTGACCTGGTTCTGAAGAATAATGGGGTGGACCAACACCATAGTGAGGGATTCTGGAAGTATTGAAAATGGCAAAGAACAAAAAATCCGCGGCTGTGCTGGTGAAGGATGCGATGTTTTTTCCGGAGGATTTCAGGAAGTTGCACCGAGACTATGTGATTTACATCAAACAGGGAGTCATCATTGACCTTCAAAAATTGTGATTCAAATGACACGAAATGCTGCACAGGAAAAGTCGTTGAGGAATTTTGTTCTTGGTGATTTCTTCGGCGATGTAGCATGCCGTCATGGTCATAAAACAAGATTATTCAACATCGGCAGAGGCCACTATGTCGCCTGTGACGAGTGCAGAACTTATATCTTTGTCGGCTCAAACCTGATGAGCTGCTGGCGGCAGGAGAGCAAAGATATCTGGCAGGCCAATTATGACAGTGTGCATGGTTATGAGTTTATTGAGTGAGACTATAGTTGTGAAGGCATTGTGTCGCAGCTTCGCTGAGATGGAGATTGCAAAACTTTCTGTAAGTTTTGCAATCGGGAATTTTCACCGCACAATATCGCCATTTTAAATCTTTCGGTAAGATTTTTAGCGGCCAAGGCTTTGGCCGTGATTCATAGTGCTTACCGAAAGCTATAAAAAGCGATATCGTTGTATAGTGAAAATTCGGTATGGTCTTCACTCCGTCTTTTCGGATAGCGTGTCGAAAAGACGGAGGTGTTCAATATGAACAATGAATCAAGTTTTGTTTGTCAGGGCGTTGAGGTGCCTGAATCTGTACTGCTCAGGCCAGAGCAGGGCAACAAATACGGCAGCGTGCCCGGTCTTGATGATGAGGAATTAGCCGACCCGGATGAGCTGGAGCGTGAGGTCATGATTGAAGAGTGGGGCCCTGTATTGGCACTGCCTGTGAAGGGCAGTGGGAGCTGGATTCGGCCGGTGGTCGACGAGCTATGTGGGATTGACTGGGGGGCATTCGGCACAGTTGATTTTGAAAGGGCGACACCTGAGTTTGACAAGGCAAGGTACAAGGCTGAGAAGCTGCGGGAGCAGTTGAAGGATGTTGCCATAAGGATGGCTCTTGTTAAGGAGAGGCTTCCGGGGAAAGCAAAGTACATGGTGCTTAAGTATCTGAAGATGGGCGTTATCGGGGTCGAGCATATTGCGAATTTTGACATGCTGTGTTTGGCAAGGTTGTACTTGAGGGCTCGGAGGTTGCGGGATGAGATATGGCGGCTGGAGCAGGCCTGTGAGGCCAGGTTGATGCGGCGGTTGGAACGGTTTTTGAGTTAGTTGCGGGGGTGTGAATCTTGCCGAGGCAGCAGGATGGTGGGGGCGGGGAGGTGTGAGATTGGAGGGTATGGGGTTTGTGTAAAGTGTACCTGCGGGTACACTTTTGGCGACTTCCGCCTTCGGCTCCAGTCACCTGTGGGCCCTTCGCCCTTCGGGCTCCGGGCCCGGGTGGCGGAAAAAGGAATGGTGTGGAATAGAAATGAGGACAATGAGGGATGCGGGACAAGGGCTTAATAGCGGTGCTAAGGATTAGGAATTAGGATTAAAATCGGGTGAGGCTGAAAAATCTGGTATGATGAAATAGTTGGTCAATATATGAGATTTGGATCAAAGCAAAGGATTTAGGTAAAGGTTCGAGTTATTGATATGCTGGTGCTTGCTGGGGTGTACGATAAATGAAGAGGAATGGCTATTAGATAAGAGTATGAAATGGGTAGATTGGAGAGCAGAAGTTTAAAGGGAAATATGGTTAAAGTTATGACTAAAGGAGGATTGTATAAGTGATTAGCTATTAGATTGAAGTTCTGGAAAAATATATGGTAAGGATAAGATTGAAGGTGTTAATAATAGATAAGAGATCAGAGAAAAAATAGGAATATTGATAATACAGTAAAGGGTAAAGATAAAAGCGAGAGTAAAGTTTTACATAAAATTGACAGAATAACAGTTAATAATAAGAGATTCACATTTCGATAAGAATGGAGTGTGAAAGAATGTTTAATAATAAGGACTTAGAGAAAAAAAATCATTCACTATACGGTTAAATAATAAGAAATCCGAAGCGGAGAGTGAATGTGAATGCTTACCCAAATTAACATGCCGGAGGGCCCTGTAGGCATTTTTCACAAGTCTCGGCGAGCCATCTTTCAAAGTCAATTCCTGCCAGGATGGCCTCCTTTTCTTCTGGGGCCACACGGACGAATTGGCCGGTAAATTCAGCTAATTTCCTATAGGCATCGTGCTGAATGAGCCGGAGCAGTTGGTCCTTAAGTTTGGTCATTATTCGTTCACCTTGGGACCGGGAAATTCCCTCCCATATATAAGGTTTGCGCCAATTTCCCAGCCGTATCCGGCTCCGGCAATTCCTACTTGGCAGTGGTTACAAATTCATAAAGTTTATAAACCGGCGCGTATTACCACTTCTCAGAAGAGAATCCTGAGGTGAGAAAATGTACCGAAAAAACCGCTCAGCATGGTCGCCGCAGAGCCCGCACTATGGCTATCTCGTCTATTTCTATCAGTCAGGACGGTTTGAATCGTACCTGCAGCGCCAGAAGAACTTAGCTTCCGGGTTGAGCTACGGGCCGGTCGGTCTCTATGACTTCTCATCCGACCTGACCGGCAGGGCGAGAGTTCCCCGGTATCCGACGGTCGAGCAGATCATTGCGAACGGTTACTTTGCCGCTCCAAAGAATGATCCCGTCGAAGCCATTATTTCGGACAAGAAGCATACGGCGGGCCTTGGCCTGGACGACCTGATCGGGCAGATCCGCCATCGCTACGGAGTCTATGAGCAGAACGTCTATGAACTTGAGATATCCAAATGCTCTGCCATAAACAGCTTTTATGCCCACGAAGCTTACCACGGCCCAGCGGACAGCAAAGTGGAGTACTCTGTCAGTAAAAGGCTGGACAAATTGTATCAGCAGCAGAGGGACGAGCGCATCAATCTCTGGCGGGATGTGTCAAGAATCAGGCTCCTATTGCCCGAGCAGGCCCAGCTATATCTGACTGCCTACAGGAAGGTTTCACTTCTTGATGACCTGAAGGGTGATGACCTGTGATGACGCGAGTTCAGGAGTTGTGCCGCAGCTTGAAGCCTGTTCTGGGCAAAAAGGTTGACCGTTTGTGGCTGGCCTACTTGTCGGAATCTGATGCGGCCGGCAAGGCTGATATAGAGCAAACGCTGGAGTTACTGGCGGCCAGGCATCTGGGTCAGAACTATGAGCCAAACCGCTCCCCGTTCCCTCCACCGACAAAGAGGTTCTCGCAATCCGGCGATATCGGGATGGGCAGCATCTGTTATGCGAGCAGCGAGATGTACCCGTTCTGCCTGAAGAGCGGGCGATTGAAAGAGCATATTCTCATAGCCGGCAGAAGCGGCTCCGGGAAGACGAATCTGACGTTTGTCCTCATGGATGGGATCATGTCCCGGGGCATAAAGGTCCTTGTCCTGGACTGGAAAAGGGGGTACCGGGACCTGATGAGCCGTCATTCGGGACTTAGAATCTACACTATCGGCAGGGACGTCTCGCCGTTCAGGTTCAATCCTCTTATACCTCCGGCCGGCTGTGAGTCACATCTTTGGATCAAGCTCATCGTTGATGTGATCGCATCGGCCTATCTGGGCGGCGAGGGGGTAATCAGTCTGTTGGTGGCGGGGCTTGATCATCTCTATTCCGAATTCGGTGTTTTCGACGGCACACAGAGAGGCTGGCCGACGATACAGCACATGCTGGCGTGGCTGCGCACGGCCAAGCTGAGGGGCAGGGCGGCGATGTGGCAGGCCTCGGCGGAAAGGATTCTGCTGGCGATGACGTACGGCGAGTTCGGCGCTGTTATGAATACCCAGGATAACAGTCATGTGGCCGAGCTTCTGAATCACAACGTGGTTCTTGAGATGGACGGGCTATCGAGTGCTTCAGACAGGGTCATGTTCTCCGAGGCCCTGACTTTGTACCTCTACAGATACCGCCTGGCCCGGGGACCGCAAGAGAAACTGACCAACATCATCGTACTGGAAGAGGCCCACAATTTGTTGTTGAAGAAGTCGAACGAATCCAAGGAATCAATACTGGAAACGTCGATTCGAATGGTCAGACAGTATGGTCTCGGATATGTTTTCGTTGACCAATCCGCATCGCTCTTGAGCAAAGTCGCCTTTGCCAATTCGTATGCCACGATCGCTTTGAGCCAGAAGCTGCGTTCGGATGTCCAGGCGATAGCTTCAGCTATGAATCTCACCGATGAACAAAGGGAGGCACTGAATACATTGCCTGTAGGCGCTGCTGTTGTTCGCCTGGCAGACGAGCATCCCGAGCCGTTTTTGGTTAAAATCCCTCATTATCCGATTCGGGAAGGGTGTATCTCGGATGAGGCCATCAGAGACAGATGCGGTAGTTGTTACAGTGATACCAGCGCGGATAGGTCTGCAGAAACCTTTACAGAGGTGATTCCACCTATTCCATCTCCAGATAGAAAAGGCAATAATGGAAATATCTGTACTAAGAACATCGAAAATACCCACCCACCATCCCCCGCGGAATCAGAAAGAAAAGAAGATGTATCTTCATTTTCTTTTGATCCTAAAGAAAAACCTCCCAGCAAGAACTTATCTCGGGACCAGATAAGGTTCTTAGCTGATATTGTGGCCAGACCTCTGACAACGACAGTGTCGCGATATCATCGGCTCAACCTATCCCGCCGCCGCGGTAATGCCGTTCGCGAGACTCTTACCTCTGCCGGCATAATAGAACGTGTGACTATCGCTACACGCTCCGGGCAGGTCGTACTGTATCAATTGACCGATCCCGGCAGGAAGGTTTGCACCTCCGTCAATATTGACCCGGGTCCTAAGTCTCGCGAGAGTCTTGAGCACAAGTTCTGGGTCAGCAGGGCGGCAAAGTACTTTGAAAAGAAAGGCTATGACATCAAGTGTGAGCATCCGGTGAAGGGCAATGGGGCCATTGATATCCTGGCCAAGAAGCCGGGTCAGACCGTTGCGATTGAGGTTGAGACGGGTAAATCGAACACCAGGGAAAACCTGGACAAGATAAAGCACGCGGGTTTTGACCGGGTCATTCTCCTTGCGACGTCGCCGGCTGCAACAGCGGCCTCTCAGAAAGCCTTGGTAGAGGCTCCCAGAGAACTGCCGGCGATAGAGCTGCTGACCTGGCTGGATTTATCATAGTGCCTAAAAGAGGTAAACGGACTTGTTGGACTATGCGCTTTAAACGCGTCCTTTCGTAATGCTTTATTGTAAATAAACTTAAGATAACAATAGGCTCCCTATCATTTCTCATGTCTCCGTTTTGGTACTATCTGATTCAAGAAATACTTATGCCAATGGCCTGACACAGGAAAAGTGTCGATACAATAGAGGCTATGAAAAAACCATGGATTTACAAACGAAGTAACGTCAAAGGCTGGTGGTGTGGCTGGTATGAAAACGGCAAGCGCAAGGCAAAGGCGCTCCCTACCAAGGCTTTAGCAGAACACTTTCGACACATTAAATACGCTCAGCTCAATTCTGATGTATTCACCAGTGTCGTAGACTTCGACTGGCATCAGATTGTGGACGAGTATAAACGCTATAAACAAGTGGAGGGCCTCGAGGAATCGTCGATCTACGAGGTCACTTTGACTTTGAGACATTACGAGCGATTAGTAAATCCAAACTCGTCTAAAGATATTACACAGCAAAGTTTGGATAACTTCGTTCTGAAACGAAGTGGAGAGATTGGAAAGAACACCTTGAATAAGGATATAAAAAACTTACACGCGTTCCTGAAGTGGGCGTCTAAAAACCGGTTCGTGGCTCCAGACCTGAAGATCAAAAAGGTCAAAGTGGCCCCAAAGCCTGTCACGTCACTCTCTGCGCAACAGGTTAAAAAGCTGATTAAGATAGCATCGATGTACCCGACTCTGCGCTTGAGAATATTATTGGCTGTTACCACAGGACTCAGACGAGGTGACATCGAAGCCATTCAGATCGGCGATATACAATTTGACCGGAACATCATAGCGACTCAAAATCGCAAGGCTAAAAAAGTGATGCCGGAACGACCCATTCCAGAACCTATGATGACCGAGTTATCCAATTACGTCGCCACGCTTCCGGAAGGGCAAGCGCGGATTTTTCCAGACAAGTTTAGTCCAAAGAGGTGGGAGAAAGTCAGGAGAGCTATGGGACTGCCTAAACTACAGTTCCACACGCTTCGTAAAACCTTCGCGTCCTTACTGGCTCAAAAAGGTGTTTCAACTGCAGTGACTCAGAGGTTGCTGGAGCACTCCAGCCCGCAGCTTACGAATGATGTATATACCAATGTTGATCCGGTATTGCGCCAGGCCGTCGGTCTTTTACCGGTGGCTGACTGGTTGTGACGGATTGTTAACTTTTCTGAGAATCCTGAAGTTTTTTAAACTTATGGGCTTAGGGGAACTGGTAAACATCTGGATACCTCAATAAATCACTTCGGATTGGATTATTGTTTAAGTTCGTTTTTGTGTTGCGTCTGGTCGGTATTGAAATATGAGAAACATGGATAACCCATCCATATGTTGTTCTATTTCTTTCACATTTCATAGATTTTCTGAACCTTTTAGAACTGAAAACTATTATATCAGAATTTCTTTGAAAGTCAAATCAGAAAAGCAGATTCGGCATAGTCTAAGGATCATGATAGAATCCAACCGCTG
>JAFGPJ010000133.1 GCA_016936275.1 Sedimentisphaerales bacterium | reverse complement strand
GGCCACGTTAAAACAAATTCACACCATAGCCGAAGAAGTGACTGATGCGCTCATTCGCAAGGACATAGTGACTTTCGGGCATCTTCTTGACGTCGCGTGGCAGCTAAACAAGCAGCTCGATCCGAACTCCAGCAACAATGAAATAGAATTGCTGTTCAATCGAGTCCGCCCCTTCATATACGGCACAAAACTCCTCGGTGCCGGCGGGGGCGGTTTCATGCTGATGATTTGTAAATCGACCCGGGACGCTCATTCCATGCGAGAAATGCTCGAAGCCGAACCGCCCAATGAGCGGGCAAGGTTCTTCGATTTCGATATTAGTAATGAGGGGTTAACCGTCACTGTTTGCTAAGCCGAATGACTTTGGTATCCCACTGTCTGGATAGGCTAAGGTTCCCCACGATACTTTTGTGACACTCATAAAACAAAAACCAGTTCGACAATATGTCACAGTTTTATGCGCCGCTCTTGCGCTTTATACTTTTAGTTGTGCTTCGGGCGCCTTGTGGCAGGACAGTGGACTTATCCAGTATCGCATCTGGCATAACGATATCGAAGGTTTCTTTGGCCTTGCTGTTTCTCATCCGCTCTTTTATATATTAGCGATCGGCGTCAAATACATTCCGGTCGGTGAATTCATCTATAGAGTCAATCTGGTCTCGTCAATCGCTGCGGCGGTGGCCGTTGCGAACATTTTTTTACTCGTGCGTCTGTGGCTCGGCAGGAATCTACCGGCTCTCGTCGCAGCCCTCACTTTGGCCGTGTCCCATACGTTCTGGCGCCACGCAAGTATCATCGAAACATACACACTCTGGGCCGCCCTGTTTCTTGCTGAGCTGATAATGCTGCTGCAATATACAAGAACCAGGCGGATGCGCTATTTATATTGGCTTGGATTGCTGAATGGCCTCTCAATCGCCGTACACATGCTCGCTTCGATACCGCTTATATGTTACGCCGTCTTCATTACTTTTCTTCTGTTCAAAAAAGAAATTAATATTAGAAACCTTGGGATAATTGTCTTACTGTGGATTTTCGGTGCGCTTCCTTTCGAATATCTGATAGTCAAAAATATCATACAAACGGGCAACCTTACAGGCACTCTGGCTTCTGCAGCCTTCGGTAACCGCTGGCAGGCAGCAGTCCTTAATGCTTCGCTCTCGATAGGAATGATAAAAGATAACTTTTTGTATATCCTGTTAAACTTTCCCACGCCCAATTTCCTGCTGTTCTTTGTGGGCTGCTTCGGTCTGTTTAAAATGTCACAGAGTCGACGTTTTAGAAATTTAGTGCTGGCGTTGACCGCTTTGTTCTTTCTTTTCGCCTTTCGGTATACCATCTCCGACCGGTATGCATTCTTTATCCCATTCTATTGTCTGGTTTCGATCCTGATAGGTCTCGGAGCAGATATCTTGCTGATTCATAAAAACCTCAAAGTTCCTAGGTTTTTGGTGCTATTCTTTTGCATACTACCTGTCGGCATATACACCGTATTACCGACGTTGGCAAAAAAAATGCAACTTGATATAGGTACAAGAAACGATATGCCTTATCGAGATGATTATGAATATTTCCTGAGACCATGGAAGACCGGCTATGAAGGAGCGGAAATCTTCGCCAACGAGGCGTTGGACCTGCCGGATGATAATGCAGTCATCTATGCCGATACCACCACAGTTGGCCCGCTTTTATATCTCCAGGAAGTCAAAGGAAAACGCCCCGATGCTAAGATTGTCTCTGGTATTATTAACAGTAAGAATGCCCCGAAGTTTGATGAGCATTCTATAGGTCAATTGCTGGAAGCCGGACCAGTATATGTTGTTTCGCCCAGGCCGGGATATTGCCCTCAATTTGTGCTTGATCATTACGATTTCATCAAAAAAGGTATTCTGTGGAAGGTGGTAAAAACTGAAGAATGATTTGAGCAAATATAGAATAAAATGAAACAGCAATCATTAACAACTCCGAAAAGACTGGTCCACAATACGTTCTTCAACGTAGCAGCATTGTTAAGCAACGCCCTAGTCGGTTTCTTTCTGATACGTTTTTTTCTTAGCCATCTTGGCGAAGCTCAATACGGCGTTTGGCTGCTCATTGGCGGCTCTATTTATCGTTATGCCCCCCTGTTAAGCTTAGGTTTGAATAGCTCAGTCAACCGATATATACCACTCTTCATGGCACAAAACAACGACGATGGTATCCAGCGGGTCTTCAACACATCTTTGTTTTTCTTTATAACCGTAAGCATCGTTCTTGTAATCATAAGCTTTGTTGTTTGCTATAACATCAGTTCCTGGTTTGCCATTGAACCTGAGATGGTTAAGACTGCCGGCACACTCGTTCTTATTGTCGGATTCTGTTCTGCATTTGCTATGCCCATGCAGTCATCTACAGCAATATTAAGCGGTATGCAACGATATGATATCGTCAATGCCATAATGCTGGCCTTACTAGCCGGGCGCACAATTCTGATAGTAATACTGCTGAGACAAGGTTATGGCTTGCTAACAATCGGGACATTGTTTGGCCTGAGTGAAGTCGTTATGAGAATAATACATTCGGTCTTTGTCAAGAAGCTGCTGCCGGACGTATCATTGTCACTGACAAAGATAGATTTACAGCTTCTAAAAGAAATGATGGCATACGGAATAAATACCTTCATGTATGCAATGGGAGCTATTATTATCTATTACGCCAGCAGTCTGATAATAGGGATTTTCATTGGCACCGCGGAGGTAAGCCAATTTAATATTGCAACGGCTGGTGTGCTCTTATTGAGCCAACTACTTCAAGCCTTCACAGCGGCAATAAAACCCGCCGTGACCGACTTGGATGCTAGAAACAATGCCGCTTCGGTAAAGGAAATAGCTTTCCTAACGCAAAAGTACAGTCTCCTTCTGATAATTCCCGGCGGTTGTTTCCTGATTGCGATGGGCAGGGAATTTCTTGACGTATGGGTCAGCGACCAATTCACGGATCCGTCCATCATTGATCAGATGGCTGTCATCCTGACCATTCTAACCGTCGGGCACTGTTTAAGGCTGGCACAGCACAGCAACTTTCTCGTACTCGTTGGGAGAGGACAACATAAAATTTTCGGAATTCTGACCGCCTTGATGGCTCTATTCTGTGTCCTGGCTTCTATTGTTTCAGCAAGGATCTTCCATTGGGGTTTGATTGGGATCGCCTGGTCGAATTTCCTGCCGATGGCACTAACATCAGTAATGATTCTTCCGATATACTTTAACCGGAAAATGCATATCTCCACATTGGAAAACATACGGAACGTTTGGCAGCCAGCTTTATTGGGTTCTTTGCCGGCTGTAGTAACGATCTGCATTTGGAAATACATGGCGCCACCGAATTCATGGATTGAAATTGTGAGCGTCGTACTGACCGCAATGGTCTTGACAGTTACAGGCGGCTGGTTCCTGAGTCTGAAAGAAGTTGAAAAGAAACGATTTATCCGCATTGCTCTGCCAAAGAAATAAAATGACTAAGGTTAGCTATAGAGAATCACATAAATACGAAGGAAAAGGCGCCGAATACGAGGCGTACTACCAGAACAAAACGTGGCAAAGATTCCTCTGGTCGCGCGAGAAGCAAATTATCATGAAGATTCTGGAGAAATATTTCGCTGGCAAAGAGGTCAATTTGCTCGACTTCGCTTGCGGAACTGGACGTATCACGGAACTGTTAGAGAATCATGTCAAAACTTCGACGGGCGTGGATGTATCCAGCCCTATGCTCGCCATCGCAAAGGGAAAGCTCAAACGGACTGAGCTAATCGAAGTGGACATCACGGCGGAAAATATTCTCAAGCCAAGAAAATTCAATCTGATAACAGCTTTTAGGTTCTTTCTTAATGCCGAGCCGGAGTTACGTTCCGCGGCAATCAAAGCTCTTGCCGAGCTGTTGGACGAAGACGGTTACTTAGTTTTCAACAATCACCAGAATTCAGGTTCGCCCTGGATCAGGCTTCGCTTCGAGCATTATCGCAAGAAGAATCCGGAAGGAATTTATAACGTAATGGGTATCAAGCAGATGACTAAGCTTGTCGAAGGAGCAGGGCTTCAGATCATTGAGATTTATCCAGTAGGTTTTTTTCACCCACCAAAGCTTCCGGTTTCGTTCCATCTAAATTGCACCATAGATTGGGCTACCAGCAAATTCAAATTCCTGAATCGATTTTCAGAAAGCCCAATAGCTGTTTGTCATCGGAAACGTGACAGCGATAACTCTAAGGCCGGGAAATAATCAATGGAAATCATTGGTGAGATTATCCGAAAAACCGGGAAGCCTGACACCCTGGCGACAGAAGCTGCAAAGACAGCCAAGGCGTATGAGATCGGCAGAGATTGCGGGCTGTTTTACGTTCCGAAGATCATTAACTTCAATGCCAAGGCTGGAGTACTCGAGTTCGAGCGGCTCGACGGCATAATTACATTGCTCGATATGGCGGCCCGTCAAGACCAGCGGTTATTTGAGCTTTTGAAAAAAACGGGTCAGGCACTGGCA
The DNA here is from genome assembly GCA_016936275.1 of Sedimentisphaerales bacterium. Taxonomy (GTDB): domain Bacteria; phylum Planctomycetota; class Phycisphaerae; order Sedimentisphaerales; family Anaerobacaceae; genus JAFGPJ01. The sequence continues at coordinate 9,908 of JAFGPJ010000133.1, read as the reverse complement.
GTTATTCATGAAAATCTGATATTGCCCGCGCAAATGAAGCATGAATTACCGGCTGAGTGGGTGGCCTGTTCCGGCGATAACGTTTTCATCCATGGCGATTTTGCAGGTTTTAATTTGTGCTTCGATGAATCGACCGGCAGGCTCGTAATTTTGGATTGGAGTTCGGCACCGCTTCTCAGAAATGTTGCTACTTACGGATCGAGATTCTTCGATATAATCTGGTTCGTTATCTTTATCTTTTATGGCGCACCAAGGCTCTGCCTTTTCAACTGGGATGCTCCCGCAATGGCAAACGCTTTTCTTGCCGGATACGCAGAAAATCGCCCAGAAATAATCCAGCGATTATCCTGTGATTTTCAGCCGCTAATGCGTCGATATTATCGTAAGACTGTATGGTATCTAGCAAAACAACGGCCCTGGTACAAAGCAGCCAGGTATTTGCTGTACCAGCTTATGATTTATCCGAGATTTGCACGTTACCGTCCCGGAAAGGACTAAATCCGATGGTTTTACCGGAGACTTTGAACTAATTATGTACGCCGAATACGCGAATGAAATTGAATTTGACCAGGATTACCCGTATTACGAACAGGGCGAGCGGTTTTCTGACATTCCTATACCGCCCGTGATGAACGTTATCCTTGTTGCCGGCTGGATCGTTATTTCCCTGATAGGATTTGCTGTTATCCTCCTCGCAAAAAATCCCGTGGCCGGCGCTGTAATTGTAGCTTTGCCAACGTTCATTGGAATGGTCTTAAAGCCGACTTTCGGGCTTTGTATCCTGATGCTGGTGCTTCCTACAGGTGCCGGCATCGGATTTAGTCATACTTTCAGTCTCGACCGGGCAGTAGGTTTGGCCCTTGCGGTCAGCTTCGCGCTGAATGTACTTATCACCCGTCCGGGATTGCGCATCCGTAACAAGGCGATATGGGTCATGGGACTATACACAATTTGGATATGTACGGTTTCACTGGCGGGAACCTATCTCGGCCTGGAATTAATGCGGGCGTTCACCCAGATTCAACTCCTTGTGCTTATTTTGATTGTTTACTGGATACTCGAAACGAACAGTGAAAAGACTTTTCAATGGGCACTCAGGGCATACGTCATCGGAACATTAGGCACCATCGCACTGGCACTTATCACCGGTACCGCCATCAGAACACTTGAAGAAACTTCTCAGACAAGATACTCAGCCACCCTGGGCGAGGCAATCGACGCTAATATGTTGGCGGCATTAACCAGCACAGCTTTTCTGGCCGCCATTTACCTCTTCGCCCGCAATAAAAATATATTCTGGCGAATAATAAATTTTGCTGCCATTTTGTTTCTGCCCTTAATGCTTCTTAAAATCGGTTCTCGTGGTGCTCTGGTCGCATTGGCGTTTACCATGTTGTCGCCGCTGCTGTTCATACGGCAAGTCTCACGAAGACCCGCACTGGCAGTCCTGTTGCTCGCAATCTTTCTGCTTGCCTCAATAGGCTCAGGACTACTGATAAAAGGAGATGGATTGGAAAGGTCCGTAGCTGAACGGCTAACGGACGTCGGATACGCAAAAGAGACCATTCGCTACAGAATGGAACCCATAAAGCTTGCCGTACAAACTATGACCAGAAAGCCGGCGGGAACAGGATACTATAGTTGGTTCGAACAAACTGGAACTTTAATCTGGCCCCACAACGATTTCTTTCTCGTTTTAGGGATTTATGGAATACCCGGCGCCCTTCTTTTTACATGTTTCATGGGCATACTGCTGCTGACGATAAGGCGTATCCCGCTCGGACTCGAAAAAATATACGTCAGAGCAGTCCTGATATTTCTTATCATGATGGGATTGACTATCGGCCAGATGTTTCACAAATATTTCTGGATTTTTCTGACGTTCGTAATGGCGGGTGAACGGATTGCGAAAATTTATACCCCAACCGACAATTCAGAGTCTCTCGACGAATACGAAGACGACGCCGAGGTGCAATACGAGCCGGTTTATTCGGATGAATCTGTAGAACCGTGAAAATCTTAGCCATTTCACATCTGTTTCCAAATCTCAAAGAAAAGCGATACGGCATCTTTGTAGCCCGGCAGCTTTCTGAGATGGGCAGGCACGGGGCGGAAATAACGGTCATTGTGCCCTGCGTCTGGTGCCCCGGATTGCTCAGGCATTTCGACAGGTGGAAAAATTACGACCACAAGTTCCCGCTGTGCCGGTTTGAAGGGATAGAAACCATCAGCGTGCCGTATTTAAGACTACCGGGAAATTTTTATAATCGCTGGTCAGGCCTGGCCGCCTTCCACGCGATGAAAAACAAAGCTCTCGAATTACACAAAAGCAGGAAATTTGACGTCATATATGCCACGGATTTTTTCCCCGATGGAGATGCCGCCGTAAGGTTGGCTAAGCACCTGAAAACTCCGGCAGCTTGTTTAAGCATCGGTGTCGACGCAAATATTACCGCTCATTCCAACAGAACTATCTACAGGCATTTCGTCAAGACGGCAAAAGCTCTTGACGGCACATTGGCCTGCGGGCAAAGCGTCGCTGATAGTATAAAAGCGGTAACTGGCAGAAGTCCTTTATGTGTCTACGGCGTTCTGGACCTGGAAGAATTCTCACCGGTGCCGGATAAAATCCCGGCAAGAAAAAAGTTGGACCTACCGCTGGATAAAACCATAGCTCTGTACGCAGGTTACTTAACCAAACGCAAGGGTGTCTTTGAGCTTGTCGAAGCAATACACAGGGTACAAAAAAAGTGCCCGGACGTTTTACTGGTTATATGTGGAGCAGGCCCGGAAGAAACTGCATTGCGGAAACTGATTCGCGAAAAAGGCATGGAGCATATGGTTCGTATGGTCGGCGAAATCGAGCCGGAACGAATGAATAAATGGATGCAGGCAAGCGACCTGTTTGTGCTGGCTTCTCATACCGAAGGGATGCCTAACGTAGTGATGGAGGCGATGGCATGCGGCCTGCCGGTTGTTGCTACTGCGGTCGGTGGCCTGCCAGAGGCCATTAATGATTGCAATGGTTCTATTCTTGTGCCACCCGATAATGTGGATGACCTGGAAAAAGCGATTGTGAAAGTAATTAGGAATAATCAACTTCGAGAGCAAATGCGAAACGCCGCTCGAAAGAGGGCGGAAGAAAATTTCGAAGGTAAGCGCAACGCACGCCTGATTTTAAATTATCTACAAAAAATCGTAGAAGAACAAAAGGGCTAAGCAGCTCGATGGAACAAACATACCTCGTAATAGACGCCTGTCAATTCTCCGCCAACTACAATTATTGCCTGCTGGACGCTCTGGCAAAAAAGGGAGAAAGTATAGTCTATGCCACAACAAAATTCGCACACGGGCACATCCCCGATCCGCCGGACGTCACGGTCTTTCATTGCTTCTTTTTTCTCGCACGTCTAGCCGGCGTTGTAACTTCGTCCGGGCCAGTACGGCGTTTTCTTCGGGCGATAGAGTATCCCTTGAATCTTTCTATGCTGCTGGCATACGTGTTGATAAAAAAAATTAAGACCGTCCATTTTATATGGATTGTTTCGCCCTGGTTAGACTATCGGCTGATAAGACTGTTACAATTGGCAAGCCGCCGCGTGATTTATACTGCACACAATTCTTTCCCACACGAGCCGAAAGCCGGAGACATCCAAAAGTATTGCAGGATTTACCAAAAAGTTGACCACATTATTGCTCTGACGCATTACACACGAAATGAAATAATGGCACATTGCGGGATACTTTCCGAAAAAATATCTGTACTTCCACATGGTGACTACGGGGCACTGTTTTCACGATACGGCTGTAACGATGATTTGGCTCAAAAAGTGCAGCAAAAGGCTGGAAACAAAAAAATCATCGCTTTTCTCGGCCATATTCGTCCATACAAGGGATTGGATGTTTTCGTCAAAGCATTCGGATTAATCAAGCAACGAATGCCTGGCTCTTTCTTCCTGATTGCTGGTTCGGTGCTTGTCGGCAATAAGAAGGATTGGGAAGAAAAACTCGCTGAAAGCTGTAAACCCGAAGACTTATGGACCGATCTCCGCTTCGTGCCAGTTGAAGACATCAAAGCATATCTTTCGGTAATCGATGTGCTGGTTCAACCCTATATAAGTGCATCACAAAGCGGCAATACGGTTATGGCGTACGTGGCAGGAGTACCGGTCATTTCAACAAACGTTGGTGGTCTGGCCGAAATGACAGAGGACGGAAAAACAGGATACGTTATCACTCCTGGCGATCCGGAGGCGATTGCCAATGCCGTCAGCAAATGTTTTGAAGGTGATAACTACAAAAAAATGTCGCAAAATGCCCGTCGGGCAGTAACAGATCAATTCAACTGGGAGAAAATCGCCGAACAAACCGCTGCCGTGTACCGACAAGTAATTTCTTAAAACATATTGGCGAGATTTCACGTAGCATGAACCAGGCAAAACGATTGTTGAAAAGGACGGCATGGAAAATATTGCCGTACTCAACAGCCCAATTCATAAAAAAACGTCATTATCTAAGACTGTTATGCTCATCCTCATTAGAAAAAGAACCGGAGCTAAGAGCTGTCAAACATCTGGTAAAACCAGGTGACTCTGTGATCGATATAGGAGCCAACGTAGGTATATATACAAAAATTTTCTCCAAATTAGTCGGACCGAACGGCCGTGTTTACAGCGTCGAACCGTTCCCTCCGACTTTCGAAATATTGTGTTACAACATAAAAAAACTACATCTCGATAACGTGGAACCTATAAACATCGCTGTTTCCGATTCCGAAGCTATAGTGACAATGGCGATACCTTATGATTCTTCCGGAGCCGAAACTCATTACAGGGCTTCTATAGTCATGAACCCCGCGGAAACAAGTAAAATAGAAGTGACAAATGTCCAGGCTATATCGATCGATTCCAGATTTTTAAGTGAATCCGAAACAATATCGTTCATCAAATGCGACGTGGAAGGACACGAACTGGCGTGTATAAAAGGGGCGGCGAAATTTTTGGCCCGGTCTAAAGCTACCTGGCTCATCGAAATCTCCGGAGAACCTGACGATACAAAATCGGCGGCTTATAACGTTTTTAAGATATTCCACGACTGGGACTATTCTGTATGGTGGTTCGACGGCGGCAAACTTAGAAAACGTCGCCCAGGCGATAAAAGCACCAATTACTTTTTCTTAAAAGACAACCATATAAATATTCTTGAGAAAAGCGAAATAGAGCTATTATCAACTTGAGGCTAAAAAACTTCTTATGGAAACTCGTCAGGCTTTCCATCCGGAGCCAACAACCTTGCCGCCCAGGCGTAAAAACACAGCGGCGCATTTTCCATGGTTTTGTTTTGGGACAAAGGCATATTCGGTCCGCCGTTGGTAAGATCATACGCTAATGAAATAAAAAGGTCTTTTACGGCATTGTCATACGCAGCGAGTCGATGCCAGCCGAACCAGACGTGGCCTTTGTATCCGGGCGGCAATACACCGTGTTTGGGATCAATATAGGTAACGTCACTGCCATCGACAAAGTTCACAAAGTAGAACGGATTCTTTTGAGGCTTCCATATTTGCTTTTTGAAAGTTTCTATAAACATATCGAGGCCGGCTTTGTCTATTAAACCATCATGGTATGCCCTGGCAGCAAGCCAGACTGTTCGGTTCGCATGTGCAGTATCAAGGATGGCCGTTTTTCCTTTTCGCCTCCAGTCGGGAATAAAATACCAGACGTAGCCGCCCGTCGATTCATAAGGCAATATGCCCCAGTCTCTTGGGGCCTGGCGACCAAGCCCCAGAGTCTCAGGTGGAGACTGGCGTAAGTCGGAGCGAGAACCGATATATAAGCTCGTCAGAAATTCGGCCCACTGTTTATAGGGATACTTGCTATAGCCTAATTTATTAAGGTCCATGCAAATCACGGCAAAATGTTCACGTATGTCCCGGGCTGTGTTTAAAACGTCCAACAGGTAGATTTTCGACCTGGAATTCTGTAAATCTTCAGGTTTAATCGATGGTGAGTAAAAGAGCCATTTTTCGACGATATTTTGTTCCACGAAATCGGCAATATTTTTCCAGTCGTCCAACCCGGTTTGCCTGAGGGCATCTGCAACCATGAGAAATCCGGCAGCACCCTGAAAGTCGCAGAGCTGATTATGACCTCCGGTTTGTCCTTCGGCCTCCTTTAAAAAAAAGCACGGCCAGGTTCCTCTCGGAAGATGACGCCGGAGTAACGGGCGCTTATTTGACTTTGCGTCGCCTATTGCTTTTACAACCCGAATATTTGCCTGTTCGAGATAGGCTGATTTACCGGTAGCCCGCCACATGTCAATCAGGGCCTGAAGCTCCTGGCGAAGATAATAAACAGCCATATCATCCGAGAGGTTTTTAGACTTGTTTTTTCTAACATGTGCAGCATATTCCCGGTCGAAGGCTGCTACAAGCCTTTTAAATAATAAGGGTCGATTGATCTCGTCCAGAGGACTTGCTTGAGGGTTAAGCTCCGGTAAAGGTTCATTTGATTCTGCCACCGGACATATTAATGTCAATATACATATTGATAGTAAAACGAACAAAAACAGAATCCCATTTATGGGACTGAGTATTTTTGAATTATGCCGGCTTCGTTTCATCTGCTTTTAGCTATATCCGGAACGAGAAAAAAGATGCGATATTGCTTACGAACTTGTCTCTACTTATATTATATCTTACTGAGATGAAAAAGCAAATAAACGGTATTTTTGAAGGCTGCCAAGGCATTTACTGCTAATATTACAATCATGCACATTCTCTATCTGCACCAATATTTTGCTACGCGAAAAGGAACAACCGGGACGCGGTCCTACGAATTCGCACGGTATCTTGTGGGCGAAGGTCATCGCGTAACGACGATGATTTCAGGCCTGGAAAACCGGGAATTTCCCGTACCGGGGGATAAAAAATACGCCGAGTTCAAGACCGAAGGAATTGATGTTGTCGCGATTGCGGCAGCATACAACGATCCGCAGGTCGGCAGCGGCATGAGCGGCTGGCAGCGGATGCTCAAGTTCTATCAGTTCGCATGGTTGGCCTGCCGAATCTGTAAGAAACTGCCGGCGCCAGATGTAGTTTTTGCCACGCACACGCCGCTGACAATCGGGCTGGCTGGCCTTGCTTTGGGTCGATACTTCAAGGTCCCGTTTGTTTTTGAGGTTCGCGACCTCTGGCCGGAAGCACTCGTCAACATCGGGGCTTTGAAAAATCCGCTGGTGATATGGTGGCTGGAGCGCATGGCAAAAAAAATCTATGCTGGGGCAAAATATATCGTCGCCTTGTCGCCTGGGATGAAAGAAGGCATCATCCGCGCAGGTGTGCCTGCAGATAAGGTGACGGTAATCCCGAACGCCAGCGACTTGGATTTGTTCAGCCCGGATATTGACGGCTCAGCACAACGCCAGCAGCTCGGATTAAAAGACAGATTCGCCGGGATTTATTTCGGAGCGATGGGTCTGGCGAACGGACTAGAATATGTGATTGAAGCCGCCCGAATCCTTGCCGAGCGAGGAAAGAACAACATTGCCCTCGTGCTCCTTGGCAGCGGCGGAAAACGTGCCGAATTAGAGAAGCTGGCAAGCAAATACGAGCTGAAAAATGTAATCTTCAGTGACCCGGCGCCGGACAAGGAGCAGTTAGCTCGAATCGTCGCCGGTTGCGACGTTTGCCTGACTATCTATCGGGCAGCTAAGGAGTACACATGGTCTCCGAACAAGATGTTCGACGCCCTGGCGGCGGGAAAGCCGGTGCTGATTAATGTGCCGGGCTGGCTTGGTGAAACGATAGAGAAAAACAACTGCGGCAGGTGCCTCGACGCCCGCCGCCCTGAAATGCTTGCCGACGCACTTGAAGAGCTTGCCGGAAATCCTGAGTTGTGCCGGCAAATGGGCAAAAATGCCCGTGAATTAGCGCAGCGGGAATTCGACCGGGTCAAACTGGCCGGCATTTTTAAAAAAGTACTAATCGAAGCCGTTAGCAAGAAATAAATAATGAACAAGACTAACGATGACACTGTTAAAATCACAAAAGCCCAGGAAGTACATATTCCTGATCTGGCTCAGTGCCATATAAAGTCCTTCCCGGGGCGATTTATGACTAAGATGGGCTATCATTGGCTTTGCGCTCTTTATCTATTTTTCATTAAGCATCGCGGAGGTATCTGTCGGGTTGCTGTTGATACCGATGGCAAAGTCATTGGTCTGGCAGTAGGCGGCGATCCACATATACGGGACGAGTTTTTAAGCTTGGCACTGTTTCGCTATCCCCATCTTATTTTTTGGAAGTTCTTTAGCAAACAACTTGTACGTCGTGTGCTCCTCCAGGAAATTGCCATGAGATTACAACGAAAGCGCACCGCTGTCCGTCCGGACAATGCTAAAGCGCCAAATGCTGGGATTCGTTCGGGTAACCTGCTGTCGATTTGTGTTCTGCCTGATTACGAAGGGACCGGCGTCGCCGGAAAGCTTATCGAGTCCTTCCAACTTGCCTGTAAAACCGAAGGATACCAGCGCCTTACTCTATCTGTCCTTAAGCAGAATAGCCATGCCGTGGCGTTCTACAATAAACACGGCTGGCATCAAAGCGGCACATCCGGAGAAAGTGTTAGATTCGTTTTGGATTTATAATTGCTGAAGAAATTTCATGCAGGATTCACCTTTTGTAAATATAATCATGCCGATTCGCAACGAGGCCGATTTCATAGAGCGGGCGATAAGAAGCATACTGGATAATGATTATCCCGCAGATAGAATGGAGATTCTCGTTGTGGACGGCATGAGCGATGACGGCACGAGAGAAATCGTGGATGGCCTGTCGAAGATGGACAACCGGATAAAAATCCTTGATAATCCGAAGCAGATTACTCCGACAGCAATGAATATTGGCATTAAAGCCGCACGGGGCGATTTGTTCATACGAGTGGATGGACACGTAGAAATTCCGGCGGATTTTATCTCCAAATCGATCCGTTGCCTGCACGAACATCCCCAAGCCTGGGTTGCAGGCGGCCATATTAAAACAGTTGCGGACAGTTTTGTGGGCAAGGTCATTGCCGCAGCGATGCAGTCGCCCATCGGTGTTGGTAATTCGAGATTCAGATTGGGAGATTACGAAGGCTGGATCGATACGCTTGCTTTCGGCGCGCATTATAAGTGGATAGTCGATAAAATCGGCTATTTCGACGAGGAATTGGTACGCAACCAGGATGATGAATTCAACCTGAGAATCATCCTAGCAGGCGGTAAAATATGGATGTCAAAATCCATCCAAAGCATATATTTTTCGCGGGGCTCCCTGCGTAAACTCTGGAGGCAGTATTTTCAGTATGGCTTCTGGCGGATAAGGACTTTACAGAAACATAAAAGGCCGGCCAATTTCAGGCAAATAGTACCCTTATTGTTCGTTTTGTCCTTGCTACTGACTGGATTGGCAGGTTTTTTATGGAAGCCGATTTGGATTCTCTTAGCGATTGAAGCAGCCTTTTATGCGCTGGCACTCGTTATTGGAGCGCTGGATGTCGGCTGCAAATCAGGCTGGCATTATGTACTTTTTGCCCCGATAGTCTTTGCCATACTGCACTTCGCATACGGATTAGGTTCTTTATGGGGTGTCGTCAGGTTTTCCATCCTGAGAACAAGCGGCACGAGAAAACCAGAGCAAATGCAAATGTCGAGGTAGCGAAACTCAAATGAATAAAATAATAAAAGAATACCAGCTAATGTTCGCCCGATTCTTCGGCGAAGAGCGTGCCTTTGCCTTCTGGAAAGGCAGAATCGGATTATACGCCCTGCTGCGGACACTCGACGTCAGTGCCGGCGATGAAGTTATCCTGCCGGGCTATACCTGCGTGATGAACGTCAATCCGATTAAGTACGTCGGCGCTAAGCCG
>JAFGPJ010000132.1 GCA_016936275.1 Sedimentisphaerales bacterium | reverse complement strand
TCCTAAAAATTCAAGCTTTCCATTTGCTTCGCGAAGAAACTTATTGATTTAATCCAATATTAAATTGACCTACCGTACTATAAGGTATCCTCAAGAGAATGCTGTCAATACAATGTGATCCAAACTGCTATAGTGGCAAATCCAAGACAACCTTTTAATCATAAAATCCAAATTCGTACGCTGCATCGAATAAAGCTACGATATTTTCAGGCGGCACGCCGGCCTGGATGTTGTGGACGTTGTTGAATACGTAGCCGCCGCCGGTCCTAAATATTTCAATATTTCTCCGTACGTGCTCTCTAATTTCCCCGGGTCCGGCAAAAGGTAAGATGTGCTGGGCGTCAATTCCCCCGCCCCATAGTGAAATTCGGCTTCCGAACATGTCTTTTAATTTTGTTGGCTCCATATTGGGCAGGCCGATTTGGACGGGATTGAGGATGTCAATGCCATTGTCGATAAGCTCCGGGATATATTTATAACATGCTCCGCAGGTATGATACCAGATTTTGGCTTTTGTTAAGGATTTGATGTGCTGGACGAGCCTTTTTTGCCTTGGTTTTACTACTTTACGATAGAAATCCGGCGAAAAAAGCGGGCCGCTCTGGCCGGTGAGATCATCACCTATCATCACGACATCGACAAGGTCTCCTATTTCTGCCATAAAGCCGTCGAAGTAATCAAGCCAGAACTTGAGCGTCTTATCGAGAAGGGCCTCGCAAAATTCGGGATTCTCGATCATATCCGTGAACCACCTTTCGAGGCCCCGCATATACCAGCAAATTTCATATACGACGCCGCCGATGCCAGTCGAAATTGCGTATGGCGTTTCGTTGCGTAATTCCAGGGCCTCTTCACGAACGCCGGTGAACCGAGTCGGGTCACCGCCATCGGGAAATGGATAGTCTTCAAGGTCTTTTATAGTAGCATCGGCCAGCGGGTGATGCGAGATGTCCATATAAAGCTGCTGGTCATCCGGCATAGACCATACTACGCCGAACTCATCCTTTAAATCGTGCCAAAGCCTGCCGTCTCGTTCATTGTGTTCAATACCACCTTTGAAGCTGTCCGGGCCGTGAGCACATATATAGCGAATATCGACGTGAAAACGCTCCAGCAATTCTTCGCACGGTTTGGCAAGCTGCTGGACGGGATCCATGATTGTCAGCTCATCGTTAATGCCCAGATAATCGAGCAATTCGATATAAGCCTTCTTATGTATGCCGGTCTGGAAGCCGCCGAGGTCTATCGGCACCCTGTCCGGAATTTGATGGTCGAGGGCCTTAAGGACTCGCTGCCTCGAAGTCATTGTCTCTTTCTTTGCCATTGGCAAACTACTTTCCTAACGCTGCAAGGTAGTTTCCGAAGCCAACAACAACTGTTGACAGTATCAGCACAACAATCCCGGCAAAAACAACCTTGTGCGTCCTGCGGCCGGAGCCTTTCCACTCTTGGAAAATGATCCCCCAAATATTGCTGAAAACGATGATAAAAGCCATGTGGATTGTCCAGCTCGAAAAATCATAACTACCCATTCTTGTAGTGCCCATGCCGTAGAACATAAACTGAAGATACCAAGTAGTGCCGGCCAGGGCTGAGAAGATATAATTTCCGGCAAGGGATTTGTTGTCGCTATCGAGATAATTTCGTCCAGTCCGGTTTTTAAGATTCAGAAAAACGCACCAGAGAAAATTAGTTGTGAAACCACCGGCAAGGATGCAGACGAAAACGGCACTGTTTTGCCATAAAGAATGCACGCCGCGATCGACGGCAAGCTGGGCGATTGGCTTTCCCGCTGCTATTCCAAACGCCATACACGCACTCATTATGCCGGCAAAAACCGCTACCCAAAGTCCCTTTACAAAGTTGAATTCCTTTATAGTCTCCTTCTTTTTTTCTTCCGGCATCTCTCTTTCTTTGGATACACCCGCCCAACCACAAATCCCGATACCGACAAGACAAACAACAACGCCGGCCAGTGTAGTTTGGCCTGATGAAAGGCTAATAAGATCGCCGAACTGGCCGTTGAAAATAGGCGGGATGTTTGTGCCGAAAGCTGCACAGAAACCAAGAGCAATCGCGTATCCGAGCGACATCCCTAAATATCGCATAGACAGGCCGAACGTCAGGCCCCCGATGCCCCATAGCAGGCCGAAGAGATAACATAACAGGATGTTTCTAACAGGCGCTTCGGCGAGAATTGAAAAAAGGCAGGGAATGGTCAGCCATGCCACCACCAGCGGAACAATAATCCACGAAAAGAAACCGCCCACAAGCCAGTAGCTTTCCCAGGCCCAGTCGCGAACCTTCTTGAAGGGAATGTAGAAGCTGCCCGCTGCGAAACCTCCTAATGCGTGCAGGAAAACGCCAAGTGCAACCATCGCAATACTTTCACATTCTCACAACTTTGTCACTGCGAGTCCTGATGTCTTTTATCAGGACGTGGCAATCTCTAACGTCTCTTTGTCACTGCGAGCATAAACGCCTTAAACAAACCGATAATGTGACCATCCCCATTCCGTAAACGACGACGGAATGAGGCTGCCACCCAACAGGACTTGCAATAACATTCGCAAGAGCACTTATTTTTGGCAATA
>JAFGPJ010000131.1 GCA_016936275.1 Sedimentisphaerales bacterium | reverse complement strand
CTTGCCGCCGCCGCTGTTATTGTGATCGGAGTTGCCCTGCTGCTTAACACCCCGACAGCCAAAGCAGTGAGCTTCGAGCAGATTTACCAAGCTATTAAGAACACTAAAAATGTCTACATCGCACATTTTGTTCCAGACAAAACCAAGCCGGTACAAGAACAATGGATATCTCGATCATTAAATATCTATATGACAAAAACCAAAGAAGTACCGGTTCTCCTGGATCTTGTAAATAGGTTCGCGAGAAAAGCCGGTTCAGATGATATTACACCATTATCGAATGGAATCATTACCGAGACTAAAAATTTAATGGCCGGTTTTTTAGGTTTAGTTCCATTTAATAATATATCGGAAATACCCGATAACACAGAATGGAATTCTATAGAGTATAAAGGCCTAGAAGTCACAAATGATGCTAAAATATATGAACTAACATGGAGTAACGAACCTCATAATGCTTCTTCAATATTTGAGAAACGTCGCTTTTTTGTAGATCCAAGAACTAATTTTCCCAAAAGAACGGAATTTTATAGAAAACGAGCCGAAGATAAAGCTTATACTTTGGAATCGATAAAGATAATCGAGTCTTTAAGTGACGAAGAGATAAAAGCAGTTATTGAAAAAGCCGGTTTTTAGGCCGTTTTATTTCGGTGACCAAAATGGGATTTTGTTAGTATAAGTATCGGCGGCCTTTTCTACAAATAAATCATCAGCTTTTTTCCGAGCAACATGTCCATCTGCAAATCCCACATTGACCGTTTTGTTAGGATGACGGCCATCGATAGCATCTTGTTCCTGGCCCGGCTTCAGTTTCTTGTCTTTATTAATCTTAAGACCCGGCACATAAGCAGTGTCTTCTATCATAATACTGTTAAGTGCAACAGGAGGGACATCCGCGGCATGCCACCAGCTTATAATGCTGTAGCCGCTGTCAACAATCAGCAGGCTTTGGCTTGGGCGTGGTATGTCTTCATCGCCCAATGGTGGTCCAACAAACTCTTTTTTGGTTGGAGTATCATCGGAATTTTTACATATAGATAGATTCACGCCATAATTACCGCAAAGAATATTTTCTTTCAATAGTGGATGATTTAGCTGCTTCGACGGGCAATTAAACACCGTTGATTTGCCCTTTGATTTCCTGATATACTCATCTAAAAGGTTGAGCCACCACCATCCTATTCTATCCTGGGCAGCGTGGCCAGCATAACCACCATGAGGCTGACTGGAAGAATAAGAAAAACCATAAGGGAACGCCTCGTTTTTATTTTCATACATAATCAGGCCAAGCGTCAATACCCTTATATTCGAACTGCAAGTCAGCATCCTGGCCCGCTTTTTTATACTATTCAGTACGGGAATTAATATGGCCAAGAGCAAAGCAACCATAGCAATGGCCACAAGCAATTCGATAAGTGTAAAACATGGGCGCTTCATAATCAGACATTTTACCCCTACCACTGCGATGGGTCAACATAGATAAGGGATTTCATAAAACAGAATACGCAAATAAGACAAGTGTCATTATACATAATCACCTGCTTTATTTGACTGTCTTCGCTATTTACATGCACGCATATAGTACTTGTCCCATTCTCCGGTGACGGTACAGAATAAAGGATAATAAGGATCGACTATACACGGGCTTTCCCACATTCTATCCATTACTACATCAACACAACTTCCACTCGTAAAGGCCTGGCAGCCGTATCTTGTGAAGTATACTTCGTAATATCCGTCGCATTGACCATCTGCAAATTGTTCGCAGAATATTTGATAATACTCCTGTAGTAAACGCGTACACATATATCCCGATCCGCCGATCATGCTGCTCAGCCGGCTACCAGTAATTTCAGTACTGTCAACCTCTAACCGGATAGGCCTGTTGGAAATTAAAAGTGCCGTACCTTCCGACCAGTCCATATCCAGGAAATTAAGGTCGGTACGATAGAAGAACCTGTCTTTTGACAGATCCACGCTCCAGGCATATTGATTATCAATCCCTTCCAGCACAACAAAATGGTTCTTCCCGGGAAAATGCAGAATAACCTGGCAGCCGCTCAGGCCTTTAAGAGTCTGAATATCTGTTTGGACCACCCGGCAATAAAAACCGCAGCGCTCTGCAAAATCTTTCATTTCTCTGAGACTCGTTACTCTGTCAGGACTATTGACCAATTGAGCAAGCTGCTCATAAGTCAGATTTCTGCCCAATTGAGAAGCGGCATATTTCAACGCTGCCGTCGCGCAGTTCTGGGCCGGTAAGCTTTCGGATGCGGCGTAATCTAATCTCTCTATTAAAAGCCGGTCCGTATCGACCACGTATGAGTAACCGTACAATGCGGGCTTACTAGTCACATTAGAGTAATATTCTATCAACGTATCGGGGCCATAATCGACACTGAATTCTCCCACCGAAGGGGTATTACCACTGATTGAAGTGATATTCCAAAAATCAGTCGCCAAAAGTCTGTTGTTAAAGGCATCATATTCTTCGATTAAAATCGTCATAGGAACCTGGATTCCAGATACCAGCTTATAGTTGTCATATTGCCTGGAGATGATTTTATCGGGGCCATCTGTTGAATGGGAAATAACAGCATAATTTCTCCCGGCATCCAGAACAAAGGACATCTCTGTTCCATCTGAGTTGTTAAATGTCAGAAGAATTTGCGTTTGCCCATTGACATACTTCTCAACTGCAGAAGATGTTGCTCCGGACAGATTCTCGTAAGTATAAAGACCATATCCCCAGGGAACAATCCCTACGGTCAAGGGACCATTAACAACATGTGGAATCATGCCTGTAGTATCAACGGTTGCAGTTTTGCCTGATTGTGAATAGACCGTATATTTCTGACCATCCCATGCGAAGATTCGATCAGCATTCCAATTGAGGTTAAACCGTCGAGTCATGTAATTTGCTTCCAGAATTGCGTCTGGTCTTATAGAATCAGAACGAGAATCTACATTAATTTCCCAATAAAATCTGTTACCATCGTATTTAACTGTAACCAACGAGTTCATTGTATATTCGTTGGACAATCTATACCGGATGTTGAAAGGTATCGCATCAAGCCTCATCTTTTGTAATTCTTCAGTCAATTCCCGCTTATTGGGATTATTTTGATATTCCTGAACCGCCTGCTTGATTCGATTGTTGATCTCACCAGCATCCGTGACTTTTGGCGCTCTATACTCTTCGTGTGTCGCCTGGATCGTACCGGCGGATATCCAGGTCTTTCTGGGCTGGTTTGTCAGACACTGAAGAATCTGCAAAATCTCAGCTTTCTCCAGTTGCCTGTCTCCAAACGCGATCCCGCTAACTGAAAACAGGCACAAAATTGTCAGTAAAAAATGGTTCGTTTTCATGATTGCCTCCTAACCAATAATTGAGTTAATGAAACGTATTCTCAGCAACTATTACACAAAAGAGCAAATGTGCTTCTATCTCACGTAGCGTTTGTGAATCGGAAAATGTTGATAGTCATTTTTGAATTTTTTGTAAAAAAATTAAAAAAAGTCGAAACGGTTGATTAAAGGGGCAAAAAAGGGGGTTTTTATGCCTTATTTATATCTTAGATTTGAATATAAGAGTAAAAATTACAAATCTATATATTACCGGACTTAATTGCCGTTTATAGGCCAATATGGCAAATTTGAGGCAACTATTCAGTCTTGTCAAGCCAATATTCGGTAAAAAGCATCAAATCATCATGGTCAACGATACCGTCGTCGTTTAGATCGGTTACAGAGCATCGGTCCGGAACATTGCAGTCGGTTCTCAACCAATATAAGGCTAATAAACCAAAGTCGGTAAAGTCAACCTTCGTGTCCTGATTAAAATCGCGTGTGCGGACATGTGAAAATTCAAGGGAATTAAGAGGAATATCCCAATTGAAACCGTAATCATAAAAATCCACTGTGCAGATTCTTATATTTGTTGCTTTATAATCAAGAATAAACCACTCCCCTATGTCAGCAGTGTTATTAGTGTGTAAGTCAAAACCACTCATAATCATGTTATTAACGTCTAAAACCCAAGCCTTATCACCTGCCGCATCGAAATGCGAACCTTCCCAGTCAAGAGTGACATCGTTAAAGTCACGGCCTGACAAAACGCCATATTCTCTATCAGAGCCGGGAATAAAAAGCCCCCCGCTCCAAGATCCGGCAATATTCGAATCGACAATAATTGTCAGCTTTGTGCCGACCATGATATCTCGATATACAAAAGGAACGTTAGGATCGGCCAATTCAAGGGGTGTATTGGCGTCCGCCAGGCAAACCCTTGTCGAAACCTCCCCCACGGCGACCGAACTGAAGACGAGCATTAGAACGACTATCACCAAATTTTTCATGGCATATCCTCCCAGCAGATATATCAGCCAAAATCCAAACAGCCAGAAAAACTATAGTCCGAGAAAATATAGTACTTTATAATATCACTTATCAGACCTTTTTTCAATTCAAAACACAATTAAATTGCTATTAATAAGACGCAAGTCAAGAAAATAGCTGTCTTTATGTCAATTAACTACATTATCGGACTGAAGCCGTTCCCACTGAAATGACAATTAGACTGAAAGTAATTTCCGAAAATAGCCTACACCAGCTAAAAATACCACGATAACTAAAACCGCTAAAGAAAAGCTTAAAAGTGCCGGCAGGCCAAGAGCGCTGGGGATGTATCCGAAGATTAAAGCAATTACCGCGACAGTAATGCTATAAGGCAGTTGTGTACGCACATGCCGCATCAAATCGCAGGAACTGGCGGTGGAGCTGATAATCGTCGTATCCGAAATTGGCGAGCAATGATCGCCGAAAATCGCACCGTCCAGCACCGCTCCGATGCTTATCATTGTGGTCAGGCCGTAGCCCTGATCCATTGCATAGGCAACCGGAATGGCCGTAGGGATTAGAATCGCCATCGTTCCGTAACTGGTTCCAGTGGCGAACGAGATCAGCGACGCAACGAAAAAGAGAATCGGCGGGAACAAGTAGGACGGAACTCGTCCGGCAAGAATTGTTGTGAGAAATTCCCCTGTTTTCAGATTGTCACAACAGTTTTTAAGCGACCAGGCCGTAATTAATATCACAAACGGAACCGTAGCACGCCTAAAACCCCGCTTGAAGCAATTGATTATTATGGGCAATTCAAGCGACCCGAATATCTGCGAGAACAGCAAGGCCAGCGTCAAGCCGAATAGTGCCGCACATGCCAGAACCAGAGGGCTGTTCTCGGCATGACCGATGACTTCTCGCCAATAAATCCAGCTTCCCGGAGAGAGTGCTTCAATATCGACGGGTTTCTGGAGCATATTCTCTGCTACGGCCGTAGGACTTTGAGCCTGCCATTGGAGCATATCGTTTTTCAATTTGGATGTACCGTCGAACCAGAGGCCGGTAAAATGAAAAAGCAGAAGCCCCGCTATTGGAACCAGAGCGTTAATTGCCCGGCCGGATGTACGCTCTGAATCCCGAATCAAGTCTTCTTCGGGCGATTTCTGGTTTTTTTCTCGTTCCTGGGCAATCCTCATGGGGCCGAAATCGCAATCCATTAAAATTTGCACGAAAACAAAAACAATCATCAAAAGACAATAGAAGCGGAAACTCAGAGCATCAAAAAACATGGAATATCCGCTCTTGTCGATTTCAAGTTTTTCCGCGATTTGACGAAGAAGACCCACTTCATAGGCAATCCATGTGCTGACCACCGCTATTCCAGCGACTGGCGCACTTGTAGCGTCAACAAGAAAGGCGAGCTTTTCCCTGCTGACGCGAAATCGGTCGGTAATTGGCTGCATCATTGAGCCGACGACAATGGCATTAGTGTAGTCATCGATGAAGCATAGTATCCCCATAAGAGCGGTTGCTGCCTGGGCGGATTTTCTTCCTTTTACCCACTTTAGAAGCCATACAATAATCCCCCGAAAGCCCCCCGAGGCCATAATAACCTCGATCATAATAAATATGGGCGGTATGAATGAGAGTACCAAAAGGTTCGTGCTGCTTGTCACAGTGTCCGTGACGTAGGTACTTACTGCTTTTAATCCCTGCAGCCAGGCATCGATACTTAGCGGAGCTTGAGGAACTGATGTAAGAAAACCACCGGCAATAATAGCAATTCCAAGGCTGAGCAGGACATGTTGCGTTAGAAAAGCCAGCAAGATAGCCAGCATAGGAGGAATGATACTGTACCACATGGCTGTTGATTTATTTTCTTCACCTCTTGGGGAAAAATAGGCGAGCACGCCACAGCCAAGGCCCAAAATGATGATAACCATCACATTTTTTATGTATCTTTTCGACTTCAACTGATGTCCATTCCAGACGCTCATGCCTTCGCTGCGAAACTCATTTTATATGCCATTGCAGTTTTCCGATGGGTATACAAACAAAATCCGTACAAATCAAGAGCAAAAGCAGCCGGGAAAGGAAATAGAATCTTTGCTGAATTATTTTCATATCCGGTTATAATGTGCTCATAGTAACTGATGTCACTTATGAATCCTCCAAAAAATGAGGTGAAAACAATGCCGGACACCTTATCTGTTAGAATTGGGCAGGAAAAAGACGTGAATACGCTGGTAAAACACAACATAGCATTGGCCATGGAGACCGAACAGAAACGACTTTCACCGCCGATTGTCACACAAGGCGTGCGAATGCTCCTAAAAAATCCGAAATACGGCTTTTATACTGTCGCCGAAATAGATGGCAAGGTTGTTGGTTCCTGCATGGTCACTTACGAATGGAGCGATTGGCGCTGCAGTCTGTTCTGGTGGATTCAGAGTGTTTATGTCAAGCCGGAGTTTCGCCGGCGAGGTATTTTCACAAAGCTCTACGAATTTCTGAAAGAAAAGGTATCAAATGATAAAAATGTGTGCGGATTTCGCCTCTATGTTGAAAAATCCAATCATACCGGCCAAAATACATACTCAGGAGTCGGCATGAAAGAAGCTCCATACAAGCTCTATGAAGAATCGTTTGAGGATTAGATAATATCCTGAAATATACTTTTAATGTTGCTGAGGAAGAGCCATGTCAAACTTTAGCCGAAGAGATTTCATAAAGCTATCAGGAAACATACTGGGCTTTGCTGCTCTAAGTGGATTGACGCCGAACTGTCATAAGAATGAAGCGGTACTCGGCAAACGACCCGGCTTCAAATACGCGATGTGTAACGAGAGCATGGCTGAATTAAGTTGGGCCGAGCAATGCCGGATTGTAAGCGAAGCAGGTTATCGCGGTATCGAAATCGCGTCGTTTACTCTGGTCAAAAAAGGCGTGCAGGAAATAACGCAGGCAAGGCGCAAGGAAATGGTCTCGATAATGAAAAACGCCGGCCTCGACTGTGTCGGCCTGCACTGGCTGCTGACGCCGCCGCCAAAAGGTCTGCATTTTACCACGCCCGACACCGAAGTCCGCCGGAAAACTGTAGCATACCTTGACGCACTTATCGATTTTTGCGGCGACCTCGGTGGCTCTCGTATGATTTTCGGCTCTCCTAAGCAGCGCGATACGAGGGGCATTTCAGTCGAGCAGGCAAAAAATTATTTCGCCGAAGGCCTGCTGTCAGTAGCCGACCACGCTCAACAGCGAGGCATCGAAATCCTTATCGAGCCTTTAGGCAAAAGAGCAACCGATGTTATCAATACGTTAGCGGAAGCTTCGGAGATGATGAATCGCATTAATCATCCGGCTGTTAAAACGATGTTCGATTTTAATAATACTGTTGACGAAACCGAACCGTATGATGTGCTGTTGAGAAAGTACTACATGCATATCCATCACGTTCACGTCCAGGAAATGGGCGGCAAACACCTCGGCACGGGAAACGCAGTGAACGACTATGTAAAGGCTTTTCAGGTGCTGAAAGATATGCGTTACAATCACTGGATTTCTCTGGAAGTATTCGATTTTACGCCGGGCGGCAAAAAAATCGCCAATGAGTCCATGAGGACATTGAAACAAATTGAAGGTAAATTAACTTAGTCGTCTAAATATCTTTTAATAAGGATCGAGACAATGAAAACATATCCTTTTTTACTTTTTGCTTTTGCCTGTATCTTTGGAGCTACCGGTATTTTGGGCGCATCTGAAACTCAAAAAGATTTCTCCCCCAAGCCGGATGAGCAGCAATTACCCACAGCGATGCACTCGGAAATGAAAGATCTGCCGAGCATAACTGTCGGGAAAGATAATGCCAATATAACAGGCAATGATAATCGTGCACTTCAGGCCGCGGTTGATTATATTGCCGGCCTCGGAGGCGGAACAGTCGAGATCGGCGAAGGTCAATACGTTATGTATGATTCGCTGCATCTGCGCGCTAACGTGACAGTTAAAGGAACAAAAGGCAAAACAATCCTTCAAAAAGCCGGCGGAGTCGTATGCCCACTGGCTCTTGACGGCGATTTTGGCGAACAGCAGTTCACGGTTGAGAATCCGGCGGGCTTTGAGGTCGGTTTCGGCGTAGCGATTTGGGACGACAACGCTGGAGGATTCCACACCACGGTCGCCCGTATCACCGGGCGAAACGGCAACACATTCTCGATAGACAAACCGCTTATGGCCGACTGCATGGTCGCCAACAACGCCAAAGCGGCGACGGTTTTCCCGGTCATAAGCGGTTACAACATTGAAGGGGCGAAAGTCAAAGGTCTGACTATCGACGGCAAAAAAGACTCCAACATCTCTCTGAACGGCTGCCGGGGAGCCGGGATTTTCCTGTATCGAGCCTTCGGCACGGTCATCGAAGATTGTGAAGTGCACAACTACAATGGCGACGGCATCAGCTTTCAACAGTCCAACGATGTTTCCGTAATCAATTGCATCAGCGAGAACAATAATTATCTCGGCATCCATCCGGGCAGCGGCTCCCAGCGCCCGCGTGTGCAAAATTGTGTCGCCCGTAATAATGGAACCGATGGTCTGTTTTTATGCTGGCGGGTCCGTCATGGTTTGTTCACAAACAATGTTCTGGAAGGTAATCATAGATTCGGCATATCCATCGGTCACAAAGATTCCGACAACGTTTTAAGCCGGAACGTTGTCCGCTCGAACCACCAGGACGGCGTGTTTTTTCGCAACGAAACACTGGGAATGGCAGCCCATCGTAATCGCCTTGAAGAGAACGTCATTGAAAATAACGGCCTCGACCAGGAAGCAGCGGGGATTCGCATCAGGGGATACACTAACGATTTGGTCTTTAAGAATAATGTTATTCGCGACGCGCGAGAGGACGACTCGCAAAAGCAAAACGTTGGAATTCGTATTGAAGAGCACGTCGGTCAAGTCACACTCGAAGACAATAAAATCACGGCTAAAACAACCATTGACGACCGGCGCCCGGAAAAATAACAGCTTGTCTTGGAGAACTGCACATGAAAAATGACAAATCAAATCTTACATCCTCTTGTCGATTATTTTTCCTGATAATTCTTTTTTGCTTCGTTCCAGTATTTGATAATACCCTCCGAGCCGGAAATATAGCAAATCCAGGGAAGAAAAAAGGCTATGTCACAATCGCCACAATCGGTTCGGGCCCGGCATCGGTTGCCTCCAACACCGAACCGCAGCAAGTCGTAGAAAAAATGATCGCCCACTGGAATAGGCAGTTCGCACAGGTTCTGCCTGATAGGCCTGATTTGATTGTCGTGCCGGAAGCGTGTGACAGGCCGAGCGGACTCAGCGCCGAAAAACTGCTGGAGTACTACCAGATCCGCAAAGACCAGATCCAGCAGTTCTTTGCTGATACGGCGCGCGATAACAAATGCTATATCGTCTATTCGGCGTACCGAATTATGCCGGATGGCAGCCGACGCAATTCGAGCATTTTAATCGACCGAAAGGGTAACGTCACCGGCATTTATAATAAAAATCATCCGACTATAGGCGAGATTGAAAACGGAACACTCTGCGGCAAAGATGCCCCCATCATCGAGTGCGATTTAGGCCGGGTCGCGATGGCAATTTGTTTCGATCTGAACTTCGACGAATTGAGATTAAAATACGTAAAGGCAAAACCTGACCTCATCATTTTTTCATCGATGTACCACGGAGGGCTAATGCAGAGCTATTGGGCTTATTCCTGCCGATGCCATTTCGTCGGGGCGATTGCCGGCAGCGCTACACCGTCTGAGATTCGCAATCCTTTGGGGCAAATTATCGCATCCAATACAAATTACTTTAATTTCGCCGTCGCTAAGGTGAATCTGGACTGCAAGATGGCTCATCTGGATTATAACTGGGAGCGACTGCGGAAATTAAAAGCTAAATACGGTCCCAAAGTCACAATCTCCGATCCGGGCTGTCTTGGTTCCGTTCTGATCTCCAGCGAGCACGAAACAATCAGCGTCGATGATATGATTAAGGAATTCCAAATCGAGCTGTTGGACGATTACTTCGACAGAGCACTGGATTATTGCCACAAGCCGGAGAATAAAGAAAAGTAGGAGATGCACATAATGAGAGTCCAAAAAGCAATGATAACATTTTTAACGGTACTTTCTCTAACGTTGGCTGCGACAGTAAATGCTGAAGAAAACTGGCTTCAATTCAAGTATGACTGCCGGCATTCAGGCAACGTGCCGGACAGAAGCGTGACGACGCCTCTCGGTCTGCTTGGCACCGTTGAGCTGACCGATGCCGTCTTTACAGCGCCGGTTGTTTCTGAAGGACGCGTGTACGTCGTAGACAGCTCTGGAGTTATTTTCTGCATCGATGCGTCCGCTTTCAAGGTTTTGTGGAAGTTCGAAACCGGAGCGGATAAATACAACTGCAATAACGTCTCGTCGCCGGCCATCGCCGGTCGCTACCTGCACTTTGGGACAATGGCGGGATCTTATTTTGTGCTGGATAAAAACAGCGGTGAAGTGGTTAAGAAAATTCCGTGCAGCGAGCCGATTTTCAGCGCCCCTGTGGTTGCCAATAACCGAATGTATTTTGCAACTCTGGGCTCGAAAGTCTATGCCATTGAGCCTGACGGCAATGTTTGCTGGACTTGGGATTTCGTTAAGGAGACTCTCGGCTTCGACGGTGATCGCTGGAGCGGGGAAGACTGGTGCAGATACAAATCGGGAAGAGCGACGTGGCGTGACCAGTTTTGCTGTTCGGGCAACATCGTCGTCCACGGCAAGCTGCTCGTTATTCCCGTATGCTCCGCGATTTGTTTGGAGGATAAAGGCAGCCGTGCCGAGCTTAGGGAAATAGCGGCCGTGCCGTCTTATGCCGGCTCTGAAAAACCCGCCACATTCGGTCTTACTATAAGTGAGGACGGCTTGGTATATCAACAATGGCACCGGAGGGACAACACCGGAAGAGTAGAAATCATTCCTTTACCCGGCTTAACAGGAAAGATCGAGTTTGTCCCCGGAACTTTAACCGAGATTAACCGTCCGGGTTCGCTTAGCTTCTGTTCGGTCAGCATTCGCGGCCGGGAAGTGTACCGCTGCCGGCCTGAAGAGGGCTTCGGATTCTGCAAACATTCTCCCGGCTCTGAGCAGGCTCAATATCTCGGAGGCTATCCATCAATTACATCGCCGATTCTGCTTCGTGATAAGGCAGTTTACGGTGGCCTGGACGGCAGCCTTTATGTGGTTCCGTTGTCCGGAAGTGGCAACGTGTGGTCATTTAAGACCGCCTTTGGAAAAGCAATCTCCTCGCCGGTCGCTGTCTGCGATGGTCGGATTTACTTCGGCTGCGAGGACGGGTATTTGTACATTCTCGGACCGGGCGGGAAAGCAGCGCTGCCATCCAAAAACCTTCAACTACAAAAAATCCGAAGCCCGTTGACAAGCAAACTGGCCGAAGTGAAACACGACTGGTTCACGAATTTCGGCAATCAGGCGAGTACGAATTCAAACGATCAGGACCTGAAACCTCCTCTTAAAATCAAGTGGATACGACGCTACGAAGGCACATTCAAACACGTACCCGTCTGCGGCGCCGGCCGGATGTACACGCACACCGCCGAGGGACAGATTTTCGCCATCGAGCAGGAAACCGGCAGGCTCCTTTGGAGGCGGTACTGGCCCGACGTGCACATCTCTTTTACCGGCCCTATTTATCATAACGAACGCCTGCTCGTCCCTCAGGCGGGAATGAAAGAATCACAGATGCGCTGCCTGGATGCCGCTACGGGAGAGCTGCTCTGGGAAGCACCGTTTACCGGCTCACCGAGCTGGAGCCGCCAGCAACCGCCGGTCATCTACAAGAATCTTGCAATCTACGTCTATGGTTCCGGCAAATATGCGCCGCAGGGAACGGAGAAAGCCTATCTCCAGACAGGCAAGCCGGTCGAAGCGCCCGATGGCACTGAAATTATGAGCTGGATTTACGGCCATGATAATCCGTACTATCCAAAGGATAATATACCCTTTGTCCGGGCGTGGGACATTGAGACCGGCAAAGAAGTCTGGACCATTGACTTTTCGCAGTTCGGCACGGGCGGCAATGACTCAGGCCTGGCTTTGATGAATGATACACTTTATTACTCGACTTTCTTCGGATATGCGCCAAAAAGAAAGGACGGCCAGCCTAAATCGAGAGGTCTTACGGCCGCAGTTGAACCGATGACAGGGCAGGTAATCTGGCTGACCACGAAATACTATGTCACCGCTGGCTGTACGATATCCGCAGAAAACGGGAGGCTGTATTTAGGCGGATACAATCCACCGACTGAAAAAACTCAGAACCGCTATGTAATGTGTCTGGATGCCCAGAACGGCTCGTTAATATGGCAGTCCGAGCCGGTTGGAAAGGCGGTTAACGTAGTAACAATCGGAAGAAATTTCCTGTTCACTCACGGCTCAACCGGTCAGCCAAGCTATCTGATCGATAAGCAGACTGGAAAGATTCTGTCCGTCTTCGACATGAAATACGCATGTACTCGATTCACAATGTCAGAGCCTTATCTGATTGGTTCCAACATGGATCTAATCGATACTACGAATGGCAACAAAGTTGTGTCCTCAGGGCCGTGTGTGGATGTTCGGGAATGTGTCGGCGGCATAGTATCAAACGGTCGGCTCTTCTACACATCCCAGGCAAGCGGTCTGCAGGTCTCACAGGTCTTCGGAGACGAAGCCCGCTCATGGACTGTCCCATGGGAGCATTGAGTTAATAGACTGAAACAAATGCCGCAACTACTGATTCGATTACAGATCTTGAGTGGTTTTCTCGACTTGCGACCAGACACGGAGAAAGTTCCCGGAGCAGATTTTTTTTATATCCTCTTCGGTTAAGCCTTTTTTCAAAAGCTCGTATATAAGGTTCGGATAGCAGGAAGCATCCTCCAGGTCCACAGGCAGATTGTCGCCGACGCCGTCGAAATCAGAGCCCAAACCCACGTAATCGATCCCAGCCAGCTCTATCACGTGCTCGATATGCGAAGCAACATCTGAAACATGCACTTTTTGGAGCTTGTGCTCTCGCTTGTATTTTTCGATGTAATCTTCTTTCTCCTGACCTTCGAGATTATTAGCCGCAATATAATCTTCCAAACTTTTTTGCAGGTCCGCCCATTGCTGTCTAACCTTATCGCTTATGAACATTGCGCCGAAATTTATCTGAATCACGCCCCTCTTTTTAGCCAACAGCTTTATCATCTCGTCGCTCATATTCCGTTCGAAGCCGGGGATAAAATGCCGGCATGATGAGTGTGTTGCAACTACGGGTGCCTTAGATAGCTCGATAATTTGACAGAACGTGTCGTCTGAGAGATGTGAGACGTCGATTATCATCCCAAGGTGGTTCATTTCCGAGATGACTTTCACGCCGAATGGACTCAGGCCGTTCCACTTGCGCTCGGGATCAAAAGATGAATCGCATATATGATTGGCCTTCGAGTGAGCAAGCGTAATGTATCGTACGCCCCGATCATAAAAATGTTTCAAATTGGTGAGGTTACCTTCGAGGCACGTTCCGTTTTCTATCCCCATAGCGAGAGATATTCCGCCCCAGCCAAATTGCTTCTTAACGTCTGCAACCGACCTGGCCATCACAAATTTGTCGGGCCAAGTCCTGGTAAAACCTTCGATCATGTCTATTGTCTCATTGGCAAATTTGTAAGCGTTTCCTGTCCCTTCATATTCAGCGGGGACGTAAACAGCCATAAAGGCCACGTTCAATCCGCCCTTTTTAGCCCGCGGATAATCGAAGTCCCCCCCTGCCGTTCTTATTGAAATATCCTCCATCTTTTTCTTCAGGCGATACGGCACGTCCAGGTGGGTATCTATAATCATATATTTCTGAGCCAGTTCTTCCGCTTTCTTTTTCAGATTCAACTCAATATCTCCTGTCTTTTGGGTTTGTTCCGGGCTTGCAGCAACTATAACGTATAGCAATATAATTACAACTCACGACAGCAGTCTTTCATTCCGGTCCATCGTACAAGGTATTATACGACGTTTATGATATTTATTCAACGGCAATCTAATCACCGCTCTCATTGAGAATGGTCAATTTGAAAGACTCATTTTCAAATAGCTGTTCGGCAAGCATGGCATATCCGGGTCCCAGCGGATGGCTGGCATCACGATAAAGCTTGCTCGGCAGCACATCAGGAACACAATAGGCGATATTATTACGCCGGAGCCACGTTTCGATTTCACTTTTTATCTTCTGATAGGTTTTGTAGCTGTCCGGCTTCAACATGTGCTCGTTAAAAGGCCCGACTACTACAAATACGGCATTGTTTCTTGCTCTCAACAACTCTATCGTCTGCCGGAAGAAGCGCCATTGCAGCGATTGCGCCGGTATTACCCACTGAAAATTCTCCTGCGCGATACCCTTCTCCATCCAGGAAACATTCTCTTGCAGATTATTATCTGATACCGGCAGCTTAAGCGTAACGGCACCCAAAGGATTCCGATAGGGATGCTCCAGCGTCCAGTTCGGCAGGGCCATGTTCTCGAAATAAACAATCCGCAAATGGGACGTCCAGCTAAAGAATGGTATATATCGCTCTACCGCCGCGGAGAAACGCTTGGAAAATGAATCTTTGTAGCAGGGAATCTTCGGGAAAAACTGCGGCACAAGCTTCGGATGATTGAAATGAAACTCCTTTGCGGTCTGCAAATCGTGCTTTAACGAAGTCATCCATAAGGGATTGAATTGTATAATCACTTTTTTGCCGGTGATGGCTCGTCCGTAGTATTTAAGCAGCCCCCCCAGCGCCGCCGGATGAAAACCGTCAACACCCAGATTGGCAAAGCATTCTCTACCGGCCTGTTGATTGAAATAATGGGACAGCGTATTATCCGACGATACATAATGTCCCCAGACAACCGAATCACCAACCACGAGCGTATCGTATTTCGAGCATGCCCACCGACAATAACGGCTGTAAAGCCAGTAGTCATTACCCAACTCGTAAGGCAACCGGTAATCGGTGCCGGGATCAAACTTTTCGATGTGTCCCCAGAGTGACTGGCCGAGACAAAGTAATGCCGAGCAGAGAACTACAGCAACGATCCATTCTCGCCCTGATAATCGAACGTTATTGGAGCTAAACGGAGTTGTTACCTCGTTTGCCTCTTTCACAATCTCGTCTCCTTTTGTTTCATTGAACTTCGTATTCTTTCAATCAGAACTGCAAATAAATAAATCCCTGGTCGCTCGAAGGAGCAAACATAATCAGATATAGAATCATCGCTACGATGAGTCCGATTCGTACAGGCGCCAGGTCAAAAATCCATCTAAACCTGGATTCATACACGAACTGATAAAGCCAAACGCTAAAAACCATAATCAAAGCCCAAACCGGACAATAAGGATTTGCCCATCCGGAGCTGAATATTCTTGTTATGATTAACCATGCATCACCGATACTCTCGGCCCGGAAGAAAATCCATGCGAACGTAACAAATGTGAAAACGATCAGTTGCTTGATTAACTTTGGCACTTTTTCTCTGTAGAACGGCGTCCTTTCCAGCTCCCGTGTGACGAACCGGCCAAGAGCATGCACTGCACCCCAGATAACAAATGTCCAGGCCGCCCCGTGCCACAAGCCGGAGATGACCATGGTCAGGAACATATTTCTATAAGTATTAAAAGTACCTCTGCGGTTGCCGCCCAGCGGGATATACACGTAATCCTTAAACCATGAGGAAAGGCTGATATGCCATCTGCCCCAGAACTCACCAAGGCTGGTTGATAGATACGGATTATTGAAATTCAGCATCAGGTCAAAGCCCATCATTCGGGCGATGCCCCGAGCCATGTCGGTATAACCGCTGAAGTCGAAATAAATCTGCCAGCAGAACAAAAACGTCGCCAGGATCAATGCGGGTGACTGATACTGTCCCGGAGCAGCGTAGATATTATCCACGTAAAGCGACAGATAATCGGCAAGGGCAACCTTTTTGAACATCCCCACGACAAATAATGACAGCCCATCGGCAACATCCTGCGTTGTAACTTTGGGTGTCTTGTGTAACTGGGGCAGCAGGTTTTTAGCTCGTTCTATAGGTCCAGCTACGAGTCGTGGAAAGAGTGAGACAAAGGCCGCATACGCAATGAGACTTTTTTCCCTCTCCATTTTGCCTCGATAATAATCGATAGTATAGCTCATCGACTGAAAGACATAAAACGATATACCAACAGGCAGAAGAAAACCAGGCTCTGGAAGAGCATACGATATATGAAGAGATGACAAAAGAGCATTGACGTTGTCGGTGACAAAACCCGCATATTTGAAGAAACCGAGCAGCGCGATATTGTTGACCATACTGACCGATAGCCATGTCTTTCTGCGTGAACTTTTGGCCATTCTCTGCACCACCGTATAGTCAACCAGTGTCGAGTAGCCTATTAAAATCAGATACAGGGGATTGAAGCAGGCATAGAAAAAATAGGAAGAAACCAGAAGAAACGGGAGTCTGAACCTGGTGCCTTTGAGGATGAGATAGGCCGGATAGAAAACCAAAAAGAAGAGTGCGAACGGCCAAGTGTGAAATAGCATCTCGTGACTTTCTATTGCATCAATACTCGAATGTGTGCCTCGACCGATGCGGCGAGGCCTTCCAGGCCGTAGCCCCCTTCGAGAACGGAAACAAGCCGGCCCGCACAGAATTTCTCGGCTATACTTTTAGTAATCTGCGTCAGTTTCGCAAATCCCCTGTCGGTGACTTTCATGCCGCCGAGCAGGTCGCCCTCGTGAGCATCGAATCCTGCAGAAACAAGAACAAAGTCCGGCGAAAATGAAGAAGCTGCTGGCACCAATTTCTCTTCAAACGCCTTGATATATTGGTCGTCTCCGGAACCTGCCAACATAGGGACATTAATGATTGTATGCAAGCCTTTTCCAGCGCCCTGCTCGGCTTGGTTTCCTGAGCCGGGATAGAAAGGATACTGGTGGGTGCTGAAATAAAGCACGTTAGGGTCGTCGTAAAACGCCGCCTGCGTTCCGTTGCCGTGGTGAACGTCCCAGTCCACAATGAGGACCTTCGGCAGGCCGTATTTCTCCTGGATGTATTTCGTGCCGATGGCCACGTTATTGAATATGCAAAATCCCATGGCCCTATTCTCAAGTGCATGGTGACCGGGCGGACGAACAGCACAGAAAGCATTCGTGACTTTATGCTCCATGACAGCATCGATTGCGGTTAGCACTCCCCCCGCCGCCATCACAGCAGCTTCATTAGATTTTCTCGATATCGGGACATCCCCAGTATCCAGATACGCAGCACCGTTCTCAGAGCTGCTCCTGGCCCGGTCGATATACTCTGGCGAGTGGATTGTCTCTATCCAACAGCGGTCGGCTGGCGTGGGCTTTAGTTTGACCAGTTGAGAATACAGTCCTTTGTCCTTAAGCTGCTTGATTATCCGGACAAGCCTCTCGTGAGATTCGGGATGACCGGGGGTAGTTTTGTGCTCGATGTATATATCATCGTAAACCAGTCCTGTTTTAGCCGTGCTTTGCATTTGTTTATCACTATCCATTTTTGGCTCGCTTAATACATTGTCATTTGCTCTTCTGACACATCTAAACCCGATGGCGTCACTTGCCAGGCACGTATCGTCAATGGATGGATCGCTCGAACGATACGCCGACCGGCACGTCTCGGCGCTCGATTTCCATGACCCGCCCCGCAAAACTCTTTCCTTTCCCTCTTTCGGCCCTTTTGGGTCTTTCTCAGGACTTTGACTGTAATAATCCTCGGCATACAAATCATTACACCATTCCGCCACGTTGCCGTGCATGTCGTAAAGGCCCCATGGATTCGGCTGCTTTTGTCCTCCGGGATGGGTTCTACCGGATGAGTTGTCCACACACCAACAATAGGTTCTCAGTTTCGCTTTATTGTCGCCAAAGCTGTATTCAGTGCTTGTTCCCGCTCGGCAGGCGTGCTCCCATTCGGCTTCGGTGGGCAGCCTGTATCCATTGGCGGCAAAATTGCAGTCCCAGGTTTCTTCATCATAGCATGGCTCGAAATCTTCCGCTCGCGACCGGTCGTTGCAGTATAGAGCTGCATCCGTCCAGTTGATCTGCTCTAAAGGATTGTCCGGATTCTTAAAGTGAGAAGGATCGGGCAGTTGATACTTTTTGAATTGATCCTGCCTCACTTCATACACGTCCATTAAGAACGAGCTAATCCACACTTTGTGCACAGGCTGCTCATCGGATCCTCCCTTCTCGCTTCCCATCTCGAACCAGCCGCCGGGGATTGTAACCATTTCTATGCCGGACTTCGTCGTGATAACTTTTGGCCTCTTTGGAGTTCCTTGGTCGTCGACTTTTTTACAGGATATCCCAAAAAGAATAAATAGAATTAAAACCAGGATTTCTGTCGTCAATTTTATAGGTCTATCTTTCACTCAAAATCCCTCGCTTTTCTCTTTAAGGCTTGGACTCGGAGGCCGGCGGAATCCAGTCATAATCCCAGTGATGGCCAACCCATCCAGGTGGGCTGATGGTTATGGTTTTGCCGTCAGCAACACGAAGAATACAGAGAGGACTATGCACTCTCCAACTGCCGTTTGAAGGGATCTTAACGTATGCTATATACCGACCGCAGTGCGACCACCGGCCGCAAGGGTCTTGACCCATGACCTCCGCATTGTCGGGCGGACTGATTATTTTACTGTCGGTGCCATTAGGCAGAGATGGATCGAATCTGCGAATAGCAATGCCCCCGCCAGCGTTCCAGCACATCCATTTGCCGTCGGGAGAAAAAGCAGGATGACACTCGCCGAAATCTCCGGGATAATTTGGCATCTTGCGTATCTCGCCTCCCTTTGACGGCATGAAATCTATCGTATATTGGCAGCCAAGGTAGTTTCGAATCTCAAAGATGAACCACTTGCCGTCGGAGGTCATATCCGCAAGCCACACTTTTTGATTTACGGGGATGGGGATGCTTCTTTGCCCGGTTTGGATGTCCGTATAGACAATGCCGTCGCGGCCGCACCGAACTGTGCTGTTGCTGTCCGGTGTCCAGACGTAATCTCCGTCGATTTTCTTCGTTTTGAGGGTTCTCACATCCACAAGATACTTGCCCTGGTTATAAGTGAAGAACTCTCCGTTTGGAGACGTGCGCGGTGCGCGTTCGTCCTCGTGTGGTGTATTGGTGAGTTGCGTCAGTCCGGTCCCATCAACATTGCTGATATACAGGTCACGCGATAGGGTCTGCCCTTTCGATTCATCAGGACTTTTTGGATGAATGGCAATAACAAGTCGATATCCGGTCTCTCGCAGCTCTTCCTTCAGATCCTGGATCCTCGGCCTGGCAAACGGATCACAAACTGCCGGCATTTGCCATTTTGCTCTAATGTACTGGTTTTCTTCGCCGTAACAGGTTGCGGCTATGCTAAACGCCAATAACAATGCAATCTTTGAGTGAACGTTCATATTTTTCGTCCCAAGAAGTATGTATATAGGTTACATCTATCATTCTCAACGTCAAGGCGAATTTCTTGCACAACGGAACCCCATACTATCCATAATACAAGCATCTACAAAGCTGCAATTCTCGCCGGCACGCCAGGACGAGCGAAGACTGTCTATGCGGTCCTGCCACCCTCCACCACGTAAAACCTTTATCTCTCCTTCCTCATGTCCTCGGGGGTTCTTTGACGGGCTCGTTTTATAGTAGTTTTCGCCATATACATCATTGCACCATTCGGCAACATTACCGTACATATCATAAAGACCCCATTGGTTAGGTTCTTTTTGCCCTACAGGGTGGGTCTTCTTGGATGAGTTGTCAGCGTACCAGGCGTGTTTTTTCAGTGCGCGCGGGTCACTGCCGAAATAGTATTCTCTTTCAGTCCCCGCACGGCATGCGTATTCCCATTCCGCCTCCGTGGGAAGCCGGTAACCATTCGCCTTAAAATTGCACTGCCACGTCTCACCTTTCTGTTCATAACAAGGCTCAAGACCCTCGGCCTGCGAACGGAGATTACAATACAAAACAGCGTCCGTCCATGTTACCGTATCTACGGGTCTCCCGGGCCCCTTAAAGGAGGAGGGGTTGGCTCCGACTAATTTAGTATATTGCTCCTGGACCACTTCATATTTGTCCATCAGGAAGGAGTCGACCCACACCCTGTGGACGGGTGCCTCGTCAGGCGTCCCCCTGGCACTGCCCATCTCGAACCAGCCGGCGGGAATGACGACCATTTCGATACCGCTCTTTGTCCGCACTACCTCAGGTACGGCGTTGGCGACATCATCGGAACGCCGGCAGCCGAAGCCGGTTGCCAATATCAGCAGCAGACAAAAGATTGCCGCTGTCACTTTGATAGATCGTGCTCTCATCCGTTGAATTCCTGAATCACATCCGGATTTTGTGCCCACTAACGGCCCTGCGCTCGAATCGGGACCCAATCGGGCTCTTTATTCTGGTTTCCATCGGTTGTGACTTGTACCCATTTGCCGGACAAATCGGTGACGCAGATATTCCACCCCGGGGCATGTTCGCCTACCTGCTCGTTTGACCCCGGGCCGTAACTGAAGGCAATGTACTTGCCGTCCGGCGAGAAGTCCGTATGGTACACCTCATATTCCTTTTCACAACTGACTATGATACGAACGTCAGTCACCTTCGGTTCCGAAGAGGACAGATCAATGTTGCCCACGCACAAATCCCAGTCGGTTGCCCCCCACGTTATCTGCCTGCCGTCAAACTTGCAGTCAGGCCGACAGCCCGTGACATTGAACTTCGTCAGATCGAACACCCCGTTTCCGTTAGCTTCAATCGCGAGGATGGCGTGCTCATAACCCATGCCGCCGTGCACGGTCGCAAGAAACCAGTTACCATCCGGCGAGTAGCAGATATTGTACAGATGATGCAGGCCCTTGCTCGGGTGCTCTCTGTACTTGTGAGTATCAAGATCATAAAAGAAAATCCCCTTCGTGGCGAAATCCTTTGTTGTATAGCGTTCGAATTCCCCTTTGAGATAGGCGATGGTCTTGCCGTCCGGGCTCCAGCATCCCTGCCGGGCGTTGTCGGCCACTTTGGTCCGCCCCGTTCCGTCGATGTTCATATAATAGACATTTCGTACCTTCTGGCCGTTTACCATCTCATCAGCGACAAAGCTGATTTTGCCTCCGTCCGGGGACGCATGAGGATACATCTCATCGACATCGGGACTGTGCGTGAGATTCACAGGATTCAAACCGTCGGCGTTAATCAAATACAGCTCCCAGTTTTCCCTACCGTTGGTCGAGCGGTAGCTCTCGTACACAATCTTAAAAGGGACTTCTTCGAGCTTCAGCGCAGATTTGGGTGACGGGACTTTTTTACGTCCCGGCTCATCTGCCTTTGATTGACAGATGGTTTCATTCATTAGTAGAAGGCTCAGCAACAGAGCCAAAATGACGCGGATTGTTCCCATAGATACCTTATGTATCCCGGTGCAGCACGGATTTTTCATATTGTCTCCTTTATTCAGTGGTTGTTGATGGGATTGGTACCCAATCGGGTTCTTTGTTGTGGCTGCCGTCCGTGGTAATTTTGACCCATTTCCCTGTCAGGTCGGTTACGCAGATATTCCAGCCCCTTGCTTTACCCCCTACCTGTTGTCCGCCGCTGTGCGGGCCGAAGCTGAACGCAATATATTTTCCATCCGGCGAGAAATCCACGTGATAGACTTTCGCCGAATGCAGACATTCTACGATTTTTTGCACGTTGTAAACCCGGGGCTCAGGGCCGGTCAGGTCAATATCACCTACACACAAATCCCAGTCAGTTTCGCCCCATGTCATTCTTTTGCCGTCGCGACTGAGGTCCGGCCTGCACCCTCTGATCCCCCACTTCTCCATATCGAAGACTCTTGTCCCATCGGCATCGAAGGCCAGGATGGTGTCGCTGAACTCCATGCCTCCATGCACGGCAGCGAAAAACCAGTTGCCGTCAGGCGACCAGCAGATTGCGTATATGTGATGCAGGGATGTATTCGGATGCGGTTTATACTCACCGGTTTGCAGATTGTATATAACCAGTTCCGACGTCGCATACTCTCTTGTGCTGTAACGCTCGTACTCTCCCCTCAGATACGCGATGCTTTTGCCGTCAGGACTCCAGCACGGCTGGCGGGCGTTTGTGGCGACCTTGACCCTTCCTGTTCCGTCGATATTCATATAATAGACACTACGAATCTTTTCTCTTCCAATTCCTTCATCGACAACGAAACATATCTTCGTGCCGTCAGGAGAAGCATGGGGATACATCTCATCCAAATCAGGAGTATGGGTCAGGTTGATCGGATTAGAGCCGTCCGCATTGATTAGGTACAGTTCCCAGTTAAGTCTCCCATCGGTATCACGATAGGTTTCAAATATAATCTTATAAGGAATTTCTCCAAGATCCATCTCCTCTCTGGCATTAGGCATTTTTTTCAGCCTTAGCCTGCTTTGGTTTTGTGGGGCACTAAAGGCTACACTAATCATATTAAAAATCAGCAACAAAGACAAAAAAATGACAACGCCTGTACCGGAAGGTTTTTTCATTGCGATGCAGTAACGTTTGCCCATAGAACCTCATTATACCAAATTGTACTAATCGACCTCTCACGAACCAGTATATCGAATTCCATGAAGATGGCAAGAAAACAGTTGCATAAGCCCTGTAAAAAATAGTTAAATAATTAGCCGAAAATTAAGCTTTGCAAAATTTCAATCATTAATATAAAATACTGAATTACAGATATTTTTTTCATTGTATATATTTATACCCTAATTAGATTGTTCATATTCTTCCTGTTCAGGATCAGATTTTTATGAAACGGATAATTGAAGAAGTACTTCAGGCCGAAGAACGGGTCAGCGATATTATCAAGCAGGCCCGCGAAAAAGCCGCTGCAATAAAACATTCGGTAGAAAAGGAAACCACGGAGAAGGTAAATGATGCTAAGCAGCAGGCCCTTGTAATAGTACAAACTACCGTCGAAAATGCAAAGAAGGAGGCCGAGCACATAAGCGAGGAGAAACTGAAAAAGGCACAAGAAGAAAAGGATATTCTGCTCAACGAAAAATCCGCTGAGATAGATAGTCTTGTCGATAAGATATGCGAAATCATCCTGACTACGGGGCAAGAGAAGGAAAAAAATTAATGGCCGGCCCATTATCTAAATACTCATTTATCAACGCAAAGCTCCGCGCACGAATCAGCATGATCCTATCTGAGGAAGTATTCGAGGAATTAGCTAAAGCTCCATCTCTCGAAGCTGCGCTGGCTCTTTTGAGGGACACTCCTTTTGCCAAACTTGAGGAGATATACTCTATAACCGGCGATTTGAAACGGGCGGAACTCGAACTGCTAAAGAGTGAAATTGAACTCTACAGGAACATAAGGCAGTATCTTCATGAAAATTCCATAGACCTTGTCGACGCTTTGCTGAGTCAGTTTGAAATTGACAACCTTAAAAACGCCATCAGAATTTATTTCGATAGAAAAATCCGGAAGCGATCGGGCGATACCGGCATACATTATATATTATACGATCGAATCATTCATGACATACCCATTGATATTATCGTCAATGCCGAAAGTTTTGAAGAGATTGCAGGCGCATGTGAAGGCACTCCGTACAACCAGATTATCATGAAATATTACCACACTGTCGAATCGGAAGGTTCTCTCTTCCGCATGGAAATTGCCTTCGATCATTATTATTATAAAAACCTTCTGGCGTCCATTGACAAGCTGGACAGCAGAGATCGCACAATAGCGATGAGACTTGTAGGTGTTGAGATCGACCTGCAGAACATCAATTGGATCATCCGATTCAAGAATTTCTATGATTTACCCCTTGAGGCGGTTCTGGCTGCTATTGTACCAGGGGGATTCAATCTCGATATGGCCGTAATGGAAGAATTGTACGTTGCCCAGAACGTTACTTCCGTGCTTCAGGGATTTGTAAAGAGCAAATATCCGGGATTGTCGGCTCTACTTTCATCACATACATCAGACAGCACATCACGGCTGCTTCTTATACGCCGGATACTCGAAGAAATAATGAAGCATGAGGTCCAGCGTATT